>JAITTS010000106.1 GCA_031286995.1 Oscillospiraceae bacterium | reverse complement strand
TGGCAACGACGTCGACGATGGCGCGGTGGGGGTGCGTCCCGCTTTGTGGTTAAATCTATCATCTAACATCTCTTAATCCGGCGCCGCGCAGCGGCGCAATCGTAACCCCTAATCCGAGCCGCCCGCAGGGCGGCCAAAAAATAATTTGGAAAGGGGGTGAAGCCATGACCGGGCAGCAAAGCGAACTGACGGTGGTGACCAAGGCGAAAGAGTTGTGCGCGTACGTTATGACGGTGACGCAAAAGTCGCCGAAACACTTTCGATTTACGTTTGTGACCCGCCTGCAAAATACCACGCTGGATATTATACAGAGCATTTACCGCGCCAACGCGGTGATGCTGAATGGAGAGCGGGATCATTGCGCCAAAAGGTTGGATTTTCAACACCAGGCCCTGACGGATTTGAAACTGCTGTCGTATTTTGCCATGCTGTCCATGGAGCAAGGCTGCATCCTGCCCAAGCAGTTTGAGCAAATTGCCAGGCTGACCACGGATTGCCAGCGCTTAACCGGGGCGTGGATCAACAGCGACAAAAGGCGGATACCGGCCACGGGCTGAAAGTTTTGCGACCCGTGGGCGACATTCGGGGGATTCGGTTGTATGGACTTCCTGGTGGTGGCTGCGCTCGCCCGGCAACAACAGTAACAACGCCGCAATCGTCAATAACAATGGCAACGTCAATGACAATGGCAACAACGTCAACAATAACGCGGTGGGGGTGCGTCCCGCTTTGCCTCAATTGCCCGAAACCTAGCCCCAAGCGGGGCGGTCTGTGCGCGAGGACAAAGGAACCGGATTCCCTTTCGCCCGCAAGGGCGGAAAAATACATACCGGCGGAGGTGGGGACACATGCGCGTGTTGCGTGTTTTCCGGCCTTGGGGAGGTGGCAGCCCGTGCGGCGCGCCTCTCCCGCCGGCGACTTGGGGGGAATGACATGCCCGATTACGCGGAGATGTACGACTTTCAAAACCTCTACGGCGCGCATAAAGCGGCCCGCAGGGGTAAACAGGATAAGGCGGAGGTTATCGCCTTTGAAATGAATTTGGCCGAAAATCTGTGCGCTCTGCAGCGACACCTGCGGGATAGAACCTATACCCAGCGGGGCTATTATCATTTTATGATCTATGAGCCGAAGCCCCGATCCATCTACGCGCCCTACTATGCGGATAGGGTGGTGCAGCACTGCCTGTGCGACAACATCATCGTCCCCACTCTGGAACCGCACTTGGTTTATGATAACGCCGCTTGCCGTGTCAGCAAGGGCACACATTTCGCCTTGAACCGCCTGACCGGCTTCTTATGCGATTTTTACAGGCAGCATGGCACGGAGGGTTACTTTCTTAAGTGCGATATCCGCAAGTTTTTCGATAACATCGACCATGATATTTTGAAACAAAGGCTGCGCAAGGTCTTTAGGCAACCCGATACTTTTGCGCTGCTTTGCCACATCATAGACGGCTATGAAAAGACGCCCGGCAAGGGATTGCCCTTGGGCAACCAAACGAGCCAGTGGTTTGCGCTGTACTATCTGGACGCGATGGATAGGCTGATCAAGGAAGAACTGCGCATCAAGTATTACACGCGATACATGGATGATTTTGTTTTGCTGCACGCGAATAAGCAATACTTGCGCGAATGCCTCGCGCGTATTGCGGAAGCCTGCAGGAGCGATTTGACGTTGGAGCTGAACGAAAAGACGCAGATATTCCCCGTGCGAAACGGGGTGGATTACCTGGGTTGGCGTTTCTATCTCGCAAGCAGCGGCAAAGTGATCAAAAAGCTGCGCGCATCCAATAAAAAACGGCTTAAAAAGAGGTTAAAGGGTTTACAAAGAGGATACGGTAACGAAACCTTGGATTATGATGCCGTGAAGCGCAGCCTCGTTTCAACCCAAGGGCACCTGATGTATGGGCATACCTACAAGCTGCGCCGAAAGCTCGGTGCGAAGACGGTCTTCACAAGAGGGGATACAACGGGTGCGCAAAGCCCGCTGCAGCCGGTTGAGTGTTGATAAGCCCAAAGCCCCTCCTTGGGGAGGGAAGCCGCCCGCAGGGCGGCACCCTTCCTTCTTATGGCGTTCTCCTTTGTGCGGCGGAAGGCCGGAGAACGGCGAAAACCCAAAGGGGCTGTCTTGCCAGCCGAAAGGCAGACAAAACAGCCCCTTCTGTGTGCCGCATGTTGTGCGCGGGGCGGTTATCGCAGCTCGCTGTTGAGTTGCTGCAGCAAGGCATCCAGGCCGAGCTCACCGCCGGTGTAGCGATCAATCAGGTCTTGCAGCTTTTCCTGGGGTCCCAGGGCTTCGCCGTACCCCGCAGCCTGGTTGAGCAGCGGTAAATCTTCGGCGAAGGTCATATCTTCCGCAATGGCGCGGTAGGCGGCAATGGGTTTAGCGGCGACCAGCCAGCGGTTGTTGTCCTGCTCCGCCAGCCAGCGCGCCACATAATCCAGTGATTCCCGCATATAGCCTTTCTCTTCATCGGTCAATTCCGGGCTTTCAAGCGCCTGGGCGGCGTCATTCCGCCAGGCCTGCATAAAACGCACCTCGTCCTCGAAGCCCGGCTTCTCCGCGGGCTCGTTCATGCCCGGGTGCAGGGCGTAGCGCGTCTCCAGATCCAGCCCGTACCGCGCGCAATACGCCGCGTACTGTATCGCCATGTCGAGATTTTTCGAGGAGGGGTTGACGATGATCACCTGCATTTGCCCGTAGACGCGCGGCTTCTGGCCTGCTTCAAACACCATGGGCGGCACCAGTAGCGCCTCCACAACGGGGGCCGATTCCGGGTCTGTGCCGGTCAGATACTGGGTTTGGTCAGCATTGTAGAAGAGCCCCCTGGCCGCGGTCATGTGGCAGATGACCTGTGTCTCGGCCTCGTAGCCGTCGCTGAACTCGTCGGCGTACCACGCCTCTTCAGGGGCGGGCTGCAAGTTTAGCGCGGCGATCTGCGCCAGCGCGTCGCGCAGCACCGGCGCGGTAAAGTCAATGGGTTCGCCGGGTCGTCCGTACTGCAGAATGTAGTCGTTCAGCACCAGCTCGGTCAGCGACGCGCTGTCGTAGGCGGCGCTTAAAAAGCGCACATGGGGGTTGGCCTCGGCGTACTGCGCCTGCCAGCGGGCCATGCAGTCAAAGAACTGGGCGTAGGTGGTGGGCAGCGGCCCCAGGTTGAACCGATCCCAAAGAGTCTGGTTCACACTCCAGGGCGAGAGGTCGAACCCGCGCGGGTACGCCATGGGCCGCCCCTGGCTGTCACAGAGCGCCTTCTGTACCTGCGGGTACATGGCGGCGACATCCTGGGCGAGGGCCTCCGCGCCGCTCAGATCCGCAGCGAGCCCCTTGCCGATCAGCGCGCGCAGTTCCGCCATGCTGTAGAGGACGAAGATGTCGGTCTGGCCGTCTCCGGAGGCAATGGCCTGGGCGATCCCTTCGGCGGTCACGGGCGCGTCGCCGTTGAACAGCAGGGGCACATCGGGATGCTCGGCCATGAAGCCCAGGGCCACGGTATCCTCCCAGCCGTTGGCGATGGTCAGCGACCGCGCCGCTGCGGCTTGCTGCGGATCGGCGCTGCGCACGTACAGCCCATCGGCAGCAATGGCGTACAGGCCGCCGGGCAGTAGCCACGCGGTCGCGTCGGTCATCCCTTCCGGGGCGGGGATGTAGGCGGCCAGCACCGCCGGTGCGCCCGGTACCCAGCGCCAAACCCGCCTGCCGAGGGTGTAGTACACGCTGTCTGTGGCGGCATCGTAGGCCAGGCCGCTCAGCGCGTAGGCGTTCTGCAGCTTCTCAAAATCCAGCGGGGTTTCCTTGCCGCTGGCCAGATCCAGCACGGTCATGGCGGAGACCGGCTCGCCAGCGCTCTCGTCAAAATCCGTACCAAAGGTCAAAAACTGCCCCGGCTTGTAGGGGCAGATCATTTGTGCGCAGCCGGTCTCAATCTGCCGGAGCGCGCCGGTGGCGATATCCCAGCACATCAGCGTGCGCCGGTTGCTCCAGCTATCTTCGGCATAGGTGTCGCGCAGGCAGTAGAACACGCCCTCCGCCACGATCGGATGCGTGAGCGTGCGCAGGTATCCGAACTGTCCGTCTTCGTACGCCTCCACGCGGAAAAGGTCGGCGGTATCAAGCTGCACGTCGCGCCAGGTTACGCCCTGGGCCGTGATCTCGCCGATACGGCCGGCATACGCGTTAAAGGCCCACAGCTTGCCGTCTCCGGCGGCAATCAGCGCGATGTCATTGGAGAGCGCCTCAATCTGCGCCGGATCGGTGAGCTCGAAAGGGGCGCTTTCCAGGGATTCATCGGCCCGGGGGGGCAGCGTACAAAACGCCTCGGGTTCGATCATGCCCGGCGCCCAGCGCAGCAACGCGTTTTCCTCCCAGGTGCGCAGGTAAAAAGCGCCGTCCAATTGCACCGCTTGATCAAGATTCCCTTCCTTGTACCATGCCAACTGATCGTGATCGAGCAATACCGTCTGCGCAAACAGGGTAGCGTCGCCAGGGGCGGCCAGCGCGGCGGCGGGCAGGCAGGCAAGCAGGCAGGCGCAGGCCGCCGCGAGCAGGCGGCGCATCTTGCTGTAAGGCTTCATCAACAACATATCATCCATCCCTTCTCCGTCGTCCTCCGCGTCTCGGCGGGGGCATGGACGGCTTGCGTTTTTACGCGAGCTTTTCGTGATGCGGATATTTCCTAAAAAATAGAACGAAGACAACCACCCCGATATTCCCACACGGATGGACTTTTTGTTTGTTTATCCAAATTTTTCATTATTTATTTCTTAAAACAGACGCCATGAAAAATTAAGGCCACGCATGAGGGAGCAAAAAGAGAGGATGTGACGTTTAATTGACAGCAGTCCCTTTATATCCCAGCGCGGGACACCCATGGGGACAAAGTGACCTAATCTTCGAGATAAGAATGCAGATAAGGAGAGAAGATTTATGAATTTTAAGCAGCGTTCCGGTTTTTTTCAAAGATGCGTGGCAACGGTGCTCGCCGCCGCGCTTTTTTTGCTGCCGGTGATTGCCCTGGCCGACGCAGGCGTTGTGACCGCCGGGTACCTCAACCTGCGCTCGGCGCCCGATGAACAGGCTACGGTCTTGGGTTCGTACCGCAGTGGCACGCGGGTGGAAGTACTGGGGAGCCAAAACGGCTGGTACAAGGTAAGCGTCAAAGGGAAAGTCGGCTACATGAGTGCGCGCTATGTCTCCTTTGGCAGTGTGAGCGGCGGCTCGCAGGGCAAGACACACGCGGTGGTCTGGTCTGTAAACGGCGGCAGAGTCAATCTGCGCGTGAACCCGAGCATGGATGCCAGGATCATCACCTCGTTTCCCGCGGGGCAGAGCGTAGAAATTCTCGAAAAAGGCAGCTATTGGTCCAGGGTG
>JAITTS010000094.1 GCA_031286995.1 Oscillospiraceae bacterium | reverse complement strand
ATGACATCGGAAGTGGGGGTGGAATTGAAGTTATCCGTGAAGCTGGGGTTGCCGGCGGGATAGTTGACGGTTGCCTCCAACTGTCCCAGACCGTTATCCAGCACGGTGATGGTAACGGGGTATACGGTGCTGTCCGTCGTCCAGCCTCCTCCGGAAGGCGAAAGCTCGCGGACAGTGTAAGAATGCATACCGGGCTCGGTGAAGAACAGCGGCGGAAAGCTGATATTGCCGTTGGCATCGTTTTCCGCGCTGGCAAGCAGATTGCCGTTGTCGTCAAACAAACCAAAGCTGAAACGCCCGCCCGGAAGGGGCGCGCCGACGGCAGCCTTTGAGGCCGCCAGCGATACCTCCGTCGGGGTCGCTTTGTACGTGTTTGTAAAGATTGGCGCGCCGCCCTGGTACTGCACATCTGCCGACAACTGTCCTGCGCCGTTTGGGGTCACCGTGACAATCGCTGTGTAAGCCGTGGGATCCGTTATCCAGCCATTCCCTTCCTGTGAGATTTCCCGTACGGTGTAGGCGAATGTTCCCGGCTGCATAAAAACAATCTCGGGGAAGACGATCTTACCAGAGCCATCATTAGAGGCAATTGCAATGAGATTGCCGCTCATGTCGAACACGCCAAACACGAATTGATCGGCCATCAAGGGCCTTCCGGTGGCAGTTTTTTCAGCTTGGAGCGTCACGGATGTTTCGGCAGACGTCGTTCCGCGGCACGGCGGGGCCGGCGGATAGTTTTCCGGCGTGAGGCCGTCGGGTGTAAGCCTCCAGATCTTCGCGCCCTCCGTGTCGCTCGCAAACACCTCGCCGGCCCAATTGACAGCGACGCCTCTGGGGGCCTGGATCAACGCGGGCGTTCCGTTGCCGTAGATGGTCTCTATCTCACCCAAATCAGCCCTGATTTTGCGGATACGGTTGTTGCCCATGTCAGCCACATAGAGGTTGCCATTGACATCCAGCGCGACGTCGCTTGGAAATTTGAACAGGGCTACCTGGTTCAAAGGCGCGCCGAGCGTCGCCGTGGTGCCGTCGTTCACATTGGTAAACTGGTTGGGCGCGATCCCGCCGTTTCCGGCAACCGTCGTGATAATGCCCGTTTGCAGATCAATCTTGCGAATCCTCTGGTTGTTCATATCCGCGATGTACAAATTCCGCTCCGATGCATCCAGGTCAATGCCAACCGGATTGTTCAGCAGCGCGTTCAGCGCGGGCCCGCCGTTGCCGCCGTATCCCGCCGTGGCGGAAGGGCTGCCCGCAAGCCGCTCAATTGACCATAGCCCGTTCGCGTTCCTTGTGAGCTTGCGTATGACATTGTTTTCCGTATCAGCGACATAGATGGTGTTGGCGTCATCCGTTATGGCGACACCCTGGGGGTTATTGAACCGCGCCTTCAGCGCATCATGATCCGGCGGTTCGTAGTAAGCGCCGGCGGATCCAAGCACATACTGGCCCGCGATCGTGGTCAGCCAAGGGCCGGCGAGGTATGGGTCGCCGGCCGCATGGATCAGCGCACCTCTGTAAAACACATCCTGCTCATAAAAACCTGCCGGGTGTTCCATATCCAGCAGTTGCACAAGGTGGCTATCCGTGTTTAAAAAAACAACATAGCGGCAGAAGGCGGAAGTATCAATCGCCATCGGTTCATAAAGCTCAATCCCCTGTGCCAGCACGCCGTTGGGGGGCTCGGCAGATCCCGCCTCTACCCCGGTACCCACAATGGTGCGAACCACCAGTTGCCCCGCCGCATTTGGGGTGATGACCCGCACAGAACCATTATACTCATCAGCAAAGTACAAGTTGCCGAGATAATCGGCGGAAAGACCTCTGGGATGATTGATCTGCGCCACCTCAATAGGGACATCAGGGATGGGGATGTTGTTGATGTTGCCGTTGAAGCCCGGTCCATTGCCCACATATTTTGTCGGGAAGTAGGTAAAGGTATCCAGATAAGAAGCGGCCGCCAAACTGATGTTTGCTACCGCAGCGGCGCTGTATGTAATTGCGTTGCCCGCAACGCCTCCACTGGAAGAGAACTGCCTGTAAATGGAATGATGCACGCCATTTGCCGCCTTACAAGCCCACGTATTGATATCCACATAACAATACATTCTATTCACTTAAAAATTTTATGTGCATCGTGAACACAGGCAAAATCAAAGCCTCCGCGGTCGGTTTTGTCTTTTTGCATTTTTATGCCCGTCAAAGCGTGATTACGGCAGGGGCAAAAGGGTCACAAAATCTCCGGCATAAGTAAAGGCAAACGCATCCGGGTCAGCCAGATCCGCCTCGGGGCCATAGAGCACATAGGCCGTATCCGTCCACGGCTGCGGAGGGGTATCCGCAAAGCTGAGGCAGGCGAAGCGCTGCGCGTACGGCAGGCTGCCGGCCGACGCCGCCTCGCCGCGCACGTAGGCCGGGGACAGGTCAAAGGCCCACATGGCGTTCAGCGCCGCTACCAGGCCAGGGTTGTCATTGGGGTAGAGGCGTGTGGTGACGGCCACCCGGCGCATGCCGGATTGCGCTGCGCAGACCAGCGCCTCATCCAAACCGGGGAACGTGGGCGCGGGGTCATAGGCTGTGACCAAAAAGGCGCCCAATCCCGCCAAGTACAGAGCCGCCAGCAGCACGGGGGAGAAGCGTACCCGGCGCGTCACGTACAGGATACCCCCCGTCGTGAGGATCAGGGCCGGATAGAACAGCGCCGCATAGTGGCTAAAGGGCAGGCCTACATGGGTCAGCAAAAAGACCAGCGCGGCGATGCCCCACCCCGCAAGCAGCCAGCAGACCGCCCCGCGCGCACCCTCTCTTGTTTCGGTTTCATCCTGACCTGCCGCTTCTGCGCAGACGCATGACACCTTGCCCGCGGCAATCCGTTTGCGCAACCGTACCAACCCCCACAAGGCCCCCAGCAGCAACAGAGGCACGGAAAACAGCTGCATCGTGCCATAGGCGGGCAGCAGGTATGCCATGGTGTAGCCGGGGTCTTCGGCATACTGCAGCACCGAGCGGCGGATCAGCCCATCCACTGCGCTCAGGATATCTGTGTGCAGGGTGGCTACATGCGCGTCGCCGCGCAAAAAGGGCAGCATTTGCAGACCGTATCCTGCTTGGGCGGGCACCCTGGGGCCGTAATTGCTCGTCACGGGTTTGGGGCGCAGGCCCACCCAATCCCCGGCGTGGGCGTCTTGGCCGAGGCTGCCCAGCACAGGCAGCGCCAGCAATAGAAATACCGCGGCCCCGGCCAGCAGCCAGCGCGGCTTTACGCCCCGGCGGCAACCCGGCACGGCCAGCGCCCACAGCGCGTAGAGCGGCACGATATACCAGGCCGCATCCCCCGTGTACAGGGCCAGGCCCAGGGTGACCATACCCCCCAGCAGCCAGCCAGGCCTGCGCTTGCACAGCATCCAAGTGGCCAGCAGCAGCAAGTGGGGCAGAAGGTACCAGCTCAGCGCCCAGCGGGCCTGCAGCAGCGTCCAGGGACAGGCGGCCAACAACAGCGCGCCCCAGCGGGCAGCGCACAGGGAGAAGGCCCCGCGCAGCAGATGCCACAGGGCCAACACACAGACGATTTGCAGCGCCATCAAGGGCAGGCGCACCGCCCAGGTATGCAGGCCGAACAGGCCCACAAGCGGCGCGGCCAGCGCGGCCAGCAGCGAACCTTCGCCTTCACCTATCCAGCCCGGCAGCAGGGCAGGCCAAACCGTGCCCTCCAGCGTCTTGCCGGTTTGCCACAGAGATCGCGCCTGCATGCCCGTGTACAGCTCCTCGGGCAGCGCATCTCCCCAGCTATACGCCCACTGGGCCAGGATGAGCAGCGCACCCAGCGCGAGCAGGATGATGTCTGTGCGCGTAGCGAAGCGCCGGGCATGTGCCCCCAAAAGGTTGCGCGGTTCTCGATGCTCCCTGGGCGAGGATAGCCCTCCGCCCATTTTTGCCGGTATACCGCGGCAGGCTCCGCGCGCGCCCGCCCACCAACACAACGCCGCTGTCAGCGCCATGCCCGCCCAGCCCCACGCCGTCAACACGCGCGCCCCTCCTTACTCAGCCCAATAACGGGGGTACGCCGAAGCGTATAGCCCGAAATCGCGCACGATGTATTCTTCCGGGTCAAACAGGCGCTTGTCCTCTTGCCGGATCACGTAGGCCGCGGGCTCCATGGGATCAGGCTCGAAATCCTGAAAGGCGGTGTACTCGTACCGGTTGGTGTAGTAATCCACATCCTCCCCCAGGTGATTCTGTACCATCGTCTCATCCGCCCACTGGCGGCCATCCAGTTCGTGGGCTACCATGGCCACCACCTCTACGCCCAAGGTCACCTCCGGGTCTGTATTGCTGGTGTAGATATAGTAGCGGTCACAATCCATATCCCTTACATCCGCCAGCGCGCCGTACAGATCCGCGTTCATCACCGCACCGGTGCGGGCGATGTAGCTGGCATCGGCAAAGTAGCCGTGAACAAACACCGTCAGGCCCAGGGCATACACCAGCGCCACCACTGGGATGGCGGCGCGCACCCGCCGCACCGCTTGGTACAGCGCATAGCACATGGCCAGCAGCAAAGGATAGAAGATGGCGTTGGAGCGCTGGCTGGTGGTGTAGTTGGTCAAAATGCCGCAGAAGGCCATGGCGCCAATCCAGAACAGGATGAGGGCTTCCCCCCCGGGCGCAGGAGATCCGTTTTTACCGATGCTCTCCCGGAGATGGGCGCAGGTGTCAATCCGCCTTTTTTGCCGCCACAGCATGTACACCCCCGCCAGGATGACCGGTACGGAGAAGGGGTAGAGCGTGCGGCTGGCAAAGTAGGCGGCGATGGTATCGCCCTCGTTCTGGCCCAGGGTGCTCATCAACCAGTAGTACAGATTCCACACAAACTGCTTGTAAAAATCCGGGCTGTAGAGCAGCATGTCGTTGGCGCGCTGGGTCTTGGGGAAATTTTGTAGCGTAAAGGGCCCAAGGTGCACGGTGGGCCAGCCGAAGGCATTGATGGCCATGGTGAGCAAAAAGGGTCCGCCCACAGCCAAAAACACCGCCAGGCAAATACATACCTCGCCCCAGCGCACCAAGCGCCTGCGCAGCAAGTATGCGCAGGCGCACAGCAACAGCACCGGTACGGCGAACAGCGCCACACCGTAGGCGTAGAGCGTCAAGCCGAAAAAAACCATGGATAGGTAGAGAAAGGGCCGCTTATCCAGGCCCAGGTGCAGAAAGTATACGGAAAACAGCAGCATGTGGGGCATGGTATTGCAATCCAGCGCCCAACGGCTCTGCACCACCTGCCAAGGACATATGGCCAGCATCCACAGCGCCAGCAGGGCGTAGCCCCGGCCCAGCACGCGGCGGGCCAGATGCCACAGCACGGGCAGCGCGATCACGCTGAGCACGAGAATGGGCAGACGCAACGTAAGGCGCGATACGCCAAACAACGCGAACACCGGCACCTGCATGTAGGCCAGCAGCGCGCTCTGCTGGCCGTACTTCCAGGTCTCCAGGTGCAGCGGCCAGGAGGCGCCGTACATATCCGTGCCGTTGCGCAGCAGGGATATGGCCTGGGCGGCTGTCATGGCCTCGTCGTGGTAGAGCCCCTGGGGCAGTTCGGGGAAGCGCCACACCCGCAACAGCACACCCGCCGCCATGGCAAGAGCGAACAGCGGCCAATAGGCGCGATCCAAAATCCGCACGCATCCATCCCCAAGGCAACGCAGCCAAGATATGCCGTTTAGATACGCCCGCGCGCGGGGATGAAAGGCCAGCGCCAGGCAGGCGCAGAGCACCAGCGCAAAGACCCAGGCGTCAATGGTGGTCATACCCGCACCTCATCTTCTGCTTTGGTGGCAAAAGTATAACAAACAGCCCGGCCTTTTTCAACCGCTTACCGAAAGTACCTCACCCCGGCCTCGAATATCCCCTGATCCTGCGCGCCGGGGATGTTGCGCGCCACACCGGGGCCGATGCGCTCGCTGTGCCCCATCTTGCCCAGAATGCGGCCATCCGGGGAGCAAAGGCCCTCCACCGCCCAGACCGAACCGTTGGGGTTATGCGGCAGGCTGGCGGCAGGCACGCCATCCGGGGTGCAGTATTGGGTGACGATCTGGCCATTGGCCAGCAGCCTGTGCAACTGGGCATCCCCGCAGACAAAACGCCCTTCGCCGTGGGATACGGCCATGGCGTACACGCTGCCTGCCTCTGCGCTGGCCAACCAGGGAGATTTGACGGAACTGACCACCGTGTGCACGTGCGTGGCCACATGGCGCCCCAGGCTGTTAAAGGTGAGGGTGGGATCGCTCTCCCCCAGCACGCGGATCTCGCCGTAGGGCAGCAGCCCCAGCTTGATAAGCGCCTGAAAGCCGTTGCAGATGCCCAGCATCAGCCCGTCGCGCGCCACAAGCAGGCGGTGCAGCGCCTCGGCTACCTTGGGATTGCGCAGGGCCGTGGCGATAAACTTGCCCGAGCCTTCCGGCTCATCCCCGGCGGAAAAGCCACCGGGGAGCATGACGATCTGCGCCTGATCAATGGCCCGGACCAGCGCGGCGACGGATTCTTCCAGCGCGGCGGGGTTCACATTGCGAAACCGGATGATCCGCGCATCCGCACCGGCGCGGCGGAAGGCGCGGGCACTGTCCAGCTCGCAGTTGGTGCCCGGGAAGCAGGGGATGCACACCTGCGGCTTGGCGATGGATGCGTGCGGGCGAGGCGCGGGACGCTTAGCCCACGGGGCGTAAGGCGGGGGCTGGGCGCTCCCCTCCGCGCGAGTGGGGAACACATCCTCCAGGGGCGCGGCCCACGCGCGGCCCACTTCCGCCAAGGAGAGCCGCCCGCCCGGCCAGCGGATGGCGGGCTCTTCGATGGTTTGGCCGACGGAAACCAAAAATGGCGGCATGTCCCCCGCGCTCAACTCCAGCACCAGGCTGCCCCATTGGGGTAAAAAAAGCTGCTTGGGGCACGTTTCTGTCAGCGCCACGCCTACCTGGTTGCCTAGGGCCATGTGGGTCAGCGCTGCGGCCAATCCGCCGTGCCCCAGCGCGTAAGCGGCCAGCACCCTGCCGGATGCCATCAACGCCCGGATGGCCGCGTAACCCGCCCGAACTGCCGCGTAATCCGGTGAGAGCGCAGGCGTGCGGGGCGCGCTGTAGAGGGCCAGGGTGTGGCCGTGGCCTTTCAGCTCCGGCGTGATGACCTGATCCACAGCCCCCGCGGCCACGGCAAAGGCCACCAGGGTGGGCGGCACACGCAGCTCCTCGAAGGTGCCGCTCATGCTGTCCTTGCCGCCGATGGCCGGGGTTTCCATGCCCAGCTGCGCATCCAGCGCGCCCAGCAGCGCAGCCGTGGGCGCGCCCCAGCTTTCCCCATCGCAGGCACGGGGGAAATACTCTTGCAGCGTCAGGCGGCAGGCGGCGGCATCGCCCCCCGCGGCGGTCACCTTGGCCAAGGCCTCCACCACCGCCCAGGCCGCCCCATGGTACGGGCTCCAGCTGGCCAAGTAAGGATCAAAACCGTGCGCCATCCAGGTGGCGGTGGCGGTGCGGCCCGAAGCGGGCAGCAGGGCCACCATGGCCTGGTTAGGGGTGAGCCGATGGCTGCCCCCGTAGGGCGCGATAACCGTGCCCGCGCCGATGGTCGCATCAAAACGCTCCACCAGGCCCTTCTGGCTGCACACATTCAAATCACCCATCAAGGTCAGCCAGTTCCACGCCAAAGAGGCGCTCTCGCTCAAGGGCGCCGGCAGGCGCAGCGGGTAGGGATTCTTTTCATCCGGCGCGGGGATGGCTGCCCGCGCCCGCTGCCTCACCCCGTTTGTATCCAAAAAGGCACGGTCTATGGTCACCACATCCTGCCCGCGCCAAGTCATGCGCAGCACAGGTTCCACCGTCACCACAGCCACGGGCGTGGCTTCTAAGTTTTCGGCCAGGGCCAGGGCGGCCAGTACAGCCACGTCCTCGGGCGCGGCCACACAGGCCATGCGCTCCTGAGATTCTGAGATGGCCAGCTCCGTGCCATCCAGCCCCTCATACTTGCGCGGCACGGCATCCAGATCAATGGTCAAACCGGGGGCAAGCTCGCCCACGGCCACACACACGCCACCCGCGCCAAAGTCGTTGCAACGCTTGATTTTACGGGCGAAGTCAGGGTTGCTGAACAGCCGCTGCAGGCAGCGCTCTGTGGGTGGATTCCCTTTTTGCACCTGCGCGCCGCAGGTGGTCAGCGACGTGCTGTCGTGGGCCTTGGATGAACCCGTAGCCCCGCCGCAGCCATCCCTGCCTGTGCGCCCGCCCAGCAGCAACACCACATCCCCGGGGGCGGGGCGCTGCCGCCGCACGTGATCGGCCGGGGTGGCGGCGATCACCGCGCCCAATTCCAACCGTTTGGCCACGAAGCCGGGGTGGTACACCTCTTGCACCTTGCCCGCCGCCAGGCCGATTTGGTTGCCGTAGCTGGAGAAACCCTGAGCCGCAGCAGTGGTGATGCGCCGTTGGGGTAACTTGCCGGGCCGGGTCTCGGCCACGGGCGCGCGGGGATCGCCGCTGCCGCTGATGCGCATGGCCTGGTACACATAGGCCCTGCCCGCGAGCGGATCGCGTATGGCGCCGCCCAGGCAGGTAGCCGCGCCGCCAAAACCCTCTATCTCCGTAGGGTGATTGTGCGTCTCGTTCTTAAACATCACCAACCAAGGTTCTGGTTTGCCGTCCACCGCCGCCTCAATCTGAATGGAGCAGGCGTTGATCTCTTCGGATGCGTCCAGGTCTTCCAGCTTGCCCGCCGCGCGCAGTAGCCGCATGCCCAGGGTCGCCATATCCATCAGGGTAACGGGCTTTTCTGTCTGTTCCGTGGCCCCGCGTGCGCGCTGGTAGCGTGCCCACGCTTCGGCGATGGGCTCCGCCAGAAGGCCCGGTGCCACATCTACCCCGGTCAGCTCAGTCTGGAAGGTGGTGTGGCGGCAGTGATCCGACCAATACGTATCAATGGCGCGTATTTCCGTCAGGGTGGGCTCGCGCCGGGCCTCGCCGCGGAAGTAAGCCTGGCAAAAGACCAGATCTTCCACGGTCATGGCCAGACCCATCTCCTCGGCCACAGCGGCGAGCCCTTGCTCATTTTGGGTGATAAAGCCTGCCAGTACTGGCACCGGGGGCGGCGGATCAAAAGGCATCGCCAAGGTATCCGGCTTCGCCAGGGATACTTCGCCCGCCTCCACGGGGTTGATCATTTCCGCCCGGATGGCGGCAAACTGGGCTTCATCCACATCCCCATCCAGAGCATAGACCTTGGCGCATGCCACGGCGGGCCTCTCCTGTTGGGTAAGCAGCTGCAGGCACTGGGCCGCGCTATCCGCCCGCTGGTCGTACTGGCCGGGCAGCAGCGCCACGGCGAACACGCGGCCGGGCAGCGGCGGCAGTACATCCACGTAGAGCGCATCCGCGTTCGGCTCCGAAAAAATAATGCGCCGGGCCTGCGCGAGCGCCTGTGGGGTCGCGCCCTCCACATCGTAGCGCTGAAAAATGCGCACCCGGCGCAAGCCCTGCGCGCCCACCACCTGGCGCAGGTGCGCCAAGAGGTGGACAGCCTCTACATCAAAACCCGGCTTCTTTTCCGCAAAAAAGCGCGTAACGGCCATGATATCCTCCCAAAATAACGAAATATACATGCTTAATTATAGCACCCGCAAACAGGAAAGCAAGAGAAAATACAAACTTTGTAAAACAAAATATAAAAAACGTTCGTCTTTGCTTAAATATACCGTTTCGGGAACAACAAACGCCTCCTGTTCGTTAAATCAATACGATACGGGCCTCTGCACCGGGGATGCCTAGAGGAGGTACACTCTTTATGAAAAACAGACACAGTCTTCGCACCCTATGCCTGCTGCTATCCCTGTGTTTGCTGATCGCCGCCGCGCCGCCCGGTTACGCCGCCAGCGGCAGCCGCTACGGACGGGTGCAAAACCCCAACAGCGATCAAGCTGTGAACGTGCGCCAGGCGGCGGATACAAACGCCGCCGTGGTGGCCCGGGCCCTGCCGGGCACAGAATTGCCCATCCTGCGCACAGAGGGCGACTGGTATGCGGTGGATATCAGCCAGCTCCCCGGTACAGGCGCGCCCGAAGGCTACATCTATATCGAATTTTTGACCATATCCCCCCGTTACGGCATCGGCAGTGGCTCCACGGCCACGGTGTACGGGCCGCTGAACCTGCGGGTTGCCCCTTCCACCGGCGCGCGCTCCATGACCTCTATCCCCAACAATGGCTCGGTGACTATCCTGATCTTTGACGACGCCTGGAGCAAGGTGCGCTGGGGTGGCAGAGAAGGCTACGTGGTCAGCCGATACCTGCGGGTGCAAAACACGCTGCCGCCCGCGCCCAACACAGCGCTGCCCAGCATTGCCGACGGCGCCAACGCGATGATACGCACCTCCACCGGCGCCAACCTCACCCTGCGCGCCATGGGCAACAGCGCCGGGGCTGTGATAGCCACCTACGCCAACGGATCCCTGGTGAAGGTGGTCAACCGGGGCGGGGATTGGAGCTACGTGCAAGCCGCCTACGATGCGGGGTACATGTACACCGCCTACCTCTCCCCCAACGTGCCCTACATAGATGACGGCAGCATAACCGGCGGTGGCGGCTCCGGTGGGGGCGGCGGCCAGGTGATCCAGGCCACGGTAAACAACCCCCGCGCTACCCAGGTGCTCAACCTGCGCGCCTCGCCCACTACGGCCAGCGCCAGCTTGGGCCAATACAGCAACGGCACCCCGGTGCGCGTGCATACCCTGAGCAACGAGTGGTGCTACGTGGAAGTATTGGGGCGCTGGGGCTACATGATGACGCGCTACCTCGCCTTTGGCGCAGGGGGCTCTGGCGGCGGCAACGCCGGGGGCGGAGGCAGTTCTGGCATCGCCACGCCCGGGGCCAACGCAGTGGTAAGCAACCCCAACGCCAACCAGTACCTGAACCTGCGCGTCGAACCCAGAACCACCGCGGATGTACTGGGCTATTACTACAACGGCACACCGGTTCGCGTGTTGATGCCGGGCACGGAGTGGTGCCGGGTAAAGGTTGATGGCAAGACCGGCTACATGATGACCGGCTACCTGCGCTACACCAAGACAGGCGTAAGCCCCCACACCACTGTGCGCAACCCCAGTAGCAGTTACGTCAACCTGCGCAGCGGCGCCGGCGAAAACTACAGCGTGCTGATGCAGGTACCCGATCGCGCCGCGGCCAGCGTGGTGATACCGGGCCAGAGCTGGAGCCGCGTAACCGTGCGCAAGCCCGGCGGCGGTTTTCTGACTGGGTATATGTTGAACGGCTTTTTGGTCAACTTGGCGGGCACATGATAACAGGTCGCTAAAAAAACGCATTTTCTTTGAAGAGGACAGGGAGGACCGCGCACGCGCGCGGCCTCTGTTTTTACTTCTTTCATATATTTTTCATTTTCGCTCCACCATAAAAAACAGGGGCTACGTTGTGCCACTGTAAAAATCATGTTATAATTTTAATGGAATCAGCGTCACACACTGCGGCAAGGAGGTGCACGAATGAGCAGGATTGGACAATTTGTGCGAAGGTACATCCTCTCAAGCGACCTGCCCCTGACGCAGCGCACCATCAACCTGCTTTGCATCTTCGGCATGCCGGCCGTGCTGTGCGCAGCCACGGCCAGGCTGATAGAGGGCATGCCTTTTATCCCCATCGCCTCCATGGTGCTCATGCTGGTCTTCATCGTGATCACTTTTGTGTTGGTCAATGTGCTGCATAAGCATCAGCCGGCCGTGTACTTTGTACTGATTGGCTTGTGTGACGTGCTCTTCCCCGCTGTCTTTTTGACAAATGGCGGCATAGACAGCGGCATGGCCGCCTACTTTGCCCTGGCGTTGGTGCTGCACTTTTTGCTGCTGAAAGGCCGCGCGCGGGCGCTGCTGCTGGGGGTTAACCTGATCGTCATCACCGCATGTTACTACCTGACGATTTTCTTGCCGACGCCCATCGCTGTCATGCCGCTCAATGCTTTTCAGCGCACGGTGGATCACCTGCAATCCATCCTTGTCACAGGCATTTACATCGGGGCGATTATCGTCTTTTTAATTCTGATTTATGAGACGGAGCGTCAGCACACCCAAGACGCCGCGCGGCAAGCCGCGCGCCACGGCGAACTTTTGCAAGTGGTCAACCAGGTGGCCTCACAGCTGCTCACCGCCCAGTCGGAGTGTTTTGAGCAGGCGATGCGCTCGAGCATGGAGCGAATGGCGCAGTATATTCAAGCGGATCGCGTCTGCCTCTACTGCAACGAAGAGGCGGAGGGCACGCTGTACTACACCCGCGCTTTTGCTTGGATCGCCGATGCGCATGCCTGGCCCGAAGAACCCGATGGCGCGCGTTTTGTTTACAGTGAAACCGTGCCGGAATGGCAGGCGTCCCTGAGCCAGCGCCAAACGGTGAACGGCCCCGTATCCCAAATGTCCGAGCGCACGCGCGCCGCCTTGAAGCCTTACGGCATACAGTCTATACTGGTATTGCCCCTGTTTTTGCAAAACCGCTTTTGGGGCTTTATCAGTTTTGATGATTGCCAGCGCGAGCGTGTCTTTGGGGATGAGGAGATCAGCGTACTGCACTCCGGCGGGCTGCTGCTGGCCAACGCCATGGTGCGCAACAGCAACGGCATCACCCTGGTCAATCGCCTCGCCCAGCAAGAACTGATGAGCGACCTATCCCAAAGTTTTATTTCCAAAGAGCCTGTGGATCGGATGATCAACCGAGCCCTGCGCGTGGTAGGCGAATTTCTGGGCGCCTCCCGCACGCTCATTGTCGTGACGGATCGCGATACGGATGAGAGCCGCTTGATCTACACTTGGTTTCACGGCCCGGCCCGGCAGCTTGATTCATCTCAAGTGGGCTTTAACAGCATCATCATCAACACCTTCCCTTCGCACATGCCCGATGAAGGATATGTGCCCACGATGCGTTGCTGCGACACACAAACCGATTACGGCGGTATGTACGCGATGTTTTATCGCCAGGCCAGTGTGCGTGCCTTCCTCTGGGCCCCTTTGTATGTGGACGGTGTATACTGGGGATTGCTGAGCATAGAGGACTGCGAGCGCGGGCGCGCTTGGAGCAAGAGCGACGCCCAGCTTGCGGGCACGGTGGCCAGCGCCATCGCAGGCGCGGTGGCCCGGGATTTGATGGAAAAAGAGGTGGCCGCCGCACTGGAGAGAGCCATGCAGGCCAGCCACGCCAAGGGCACCTTTTTATCCAACATGAGCCACGAGATGCGCACACCCATGAACGCCATCATCGGCATGACCGCCATCGGCAAATCCGCACCGGATGCCCAGCGCAAGGATTACGCCTTTGGCAAGATAGAGGATGCTTCCGTCCACCTGCTGGGGGTGATCAACGACATTCTGGATATGTCCAAGATAGAGGCCAACAAGCTGGAGTTATCCCCCATTTCCTTCCATTTTGAACGAATGCTGCGCCGGGTGGCGGATGTGCTGACCTTCCGCATCGACGAAAAGCGTCAGCGCTTTAGCGTGTACATTGACCGGCGCATCCCCGCCGTGCTGGTGGGTGACGACCAGCGGCTATCCCAGGTCATCGTCAACCTGCTCTCCAACGCCACCAAGTTCACCCCGGCAGGGGGCGACATCCACCTGCGCGCGGATTGGCTGGACGAGACAGACGGCCTATGCACCCTGCAAATTGAAGTGGCGGATACCGGTATCGGCATCTCGCCCGAGCAGCAGGCCCGCCTGTTCACATCCTTTGAACAGGCCGAGAGCAACACGGCGCGCAAGTTTAGTGGCACGGGTCTGGGCCTGGCCATCAGCCGCCGCATTGTGGAGATGATGGATGGGCGCATCTGGATAAAATCCCAGCTTGGGCAGGGCTCCACGTTCACCTTCACCGTGCGCCTGGCCTGCGGATCGGCGGATCAACAAGCCGGTCTACCTACCCCCGGCGCGGCCTGGGCCGGCATCCGCGTGTTGGCGGTGGATGATGACCCGGATGTGCTGACCTACTTTGACGACATCATGCGCCGGCTGGGCGTGGCCTGTGATACAGCCCCGGATGGTGAGACCGCGCTGACCATAATGCGCGAGAAGGGCGCGTACAACATCTACTTTATTGATTGGCGCATGCCCGATATGGATGGCATAGCCCTGACACAGGCCATCAAAGCCCGGCAGGCCAAGGATGCCGTGGTGGTGATGATAACCGCCGCGGAGTGGGTGACCATTGAAGATGAAGCCCGTGCAGCCGGTGTGGATAAGTACCTGCCCAAACCGCTCTTCCCCTCCTCTCTGGCGGACTGCATTAACGAATGCCTGGGCTTGGATGCTGCAATGCCCCCTACACCGCAGCCCGCACCGGCGGATGATTTTTCCGGCAAGTGCATCCTGTTGGCGGAGGATGTTGAGATCAACCGCGAAATTGTGCTAACGCTGCTGGAAACCACCCGCGTGACCATTGACTGTGCGGAGAACGGCGCGCAAGCCCTGGCCCTGTTTGAGGCCGATCCGAACCGCTACGATATGATCTTTATGGATGTGCAGATGCCGGAGATGGATGGGTACGAGGCCACCCGCCGCATTCGCGCCCTGGGCACGCCCAAGGCCCAAAGCATCCCCGTCGTGGCCATGACCGCCAACGTGTTCCGTGAGGATGTGGAGCGCTGCCTGAATGCGGGCATGAATGATCACCTGAGTAAACCACTGAATTTTGAGGATATGCTCAAAAAATTGCGCCGGTACATGGTTTGATCCCGGCGCATCCGCAGAGGCAAGGAGGGGAACGCGGTGATCCCGGTCATCCTCAGCGTATTCGGCACCCGGCCCGAGGCCGTCAAAATGTGCCCGCTGGTGCGCGAAATCGCCCGGCGGCCCGGCCTGCAGGGGCTGGTGTGCGTCACAGCCCAGCACCGGCAGATGCTCGACCAGGTGCTGGATGCTTTTAACGTCGCGCCGGATTTTGATCTGGGCCTGATGCGCCCTGGCCAAACCCCGGCCACGCTGACGGCGGATATTCTGTCTGCCATGGGCCGCGTGCTGGAAAAAACCCGCCCGGATCTGGTGTTGGTGCACGGGGACACCACCACATCCTTCGCTGCGGCGCTGGCGGCTTTTTACCACCGCGCGCCCGTGGGCCACGTAGAGGCGGGGTTGCGATCCTTCAATCCCTCCTCGCCTTATCCGGAGGAGATGAACCGCCGCCTCACCAGCCGCATCGCTTCGCTGCACTTCGCCCCCACCTGCGAGAACCGCTGCAACCTAACCGCCGAAGGCATTGCCCAGGGCGTGTTCGTCACCGGCAACACAGTGATCGATGCCCTGCAAGCCATTGTGCGGCCCGATTATACCTTTAACAGCCCCGCTCTGCGCGCATTGGATTTGGCGAACAGGCGCACGCTGCTGCTCACCGCCCACCGGCGCGAAAACCTGGGCCAACCCCTGCGGCAGATTTTTCAGGCTGTGCGCGATTTGGCCCTGGCTCACCCGGATGTGCAGGTGGTCTATCCCCTGCACATGAACCCCGCCGTGGCTGAACCCGCCCGCGAGGCACTGGGGAATATCCCCGGCGTGCACCTGCTGCCCCCCTTGGATGTGTGCGACATGCACAACCTGATGGCCCGCTGCACCCTGGTGCTGACCGATTCCGGCGGTCTGCAAGAGGAAGCCCCGGCTCTGGGCAAGCCCGTGCTGGTGCTGCGCACCGAAACCGAGCGCCCCGAGGCGGTGCGCGCGGGCACCGCTCGCCTGGCCGGGGTACTCACCCAGGATATCTACCGCGAGACCGAGCGCCTGCTGTGCGACCCCGTAGCCTACGCCGCCATGGCCCACGCCGTCAACCCCTACGGGGATGGCACCGCCTCGCAAAAAATTTGCGACGCCATTGAGACGTACTTTGGGCGAACTGTATCCGAGCCCGAACCGCCTATGGCGACGGCTGTCTCCGAAGGGATTTTAGCCTAAGCGTAACAGCCAAAACTTTGAGGGCAGCTCACGGCGGCGTAAACCCGCCGCCGGCCCCATAGTGCAGGGTAAAGGTAAAGGCCGCGCCCTGGCCGAGCGCGCTCTCCACGGTGATATTCTCGCCCAACAGGGTGAGGATTTCTTTTGCAATGGCCAGCCCCAAGCCGGTGCCTTGCCCCTGATGGGCACGATCAGCCTTGTAAAAGCGATCAAACACGTGGGGCAAATCCACAAGAGCGATGCCCGGCCCGTCGTCGCGCACAGTGACCGCCAAGGCATCCGCGCGGGGCACAGCCTGCAGGGTAATGCGCCCACCCTCAGGCGTGTACTTGATGGCATTATCCAGCAGCGCCACCAGTACCTGCTCCGCGCGGTCGCTGTTGCTCCGTACCTGCGGCAAAGGGGTATCCGGCAAGTCAAGGATCAACGCCTGCCCGTGATCCTCTGCGTGAGGGGCAAACTTGGTGTATACATCCCGCAGCATACGGGCGGGGTCAAAGGCCTGCTGCTCCAGAGAGACCGCGCCGGTCTGCAAACGGGAAAGCTCCAGCATGTCGCTGACCAAACGGCTTAGGCGCAGGGTCTCGCGCAGCATCACGTTGTAGAGCCGGTCGCGCTCGGCCTCATCCCGCACCAGACCGTCACGCAGGGGCTCTATCAGCGCGCGCAGGGCGGTCAGTGGGGTGCGCAACTCGTGGGATACGTTGGCCACATAGTCGCGCCGCGTCTGCTCCAACCGCTGGGCTTGGGTGATATCGCGAAACACGCCCACAGCCCCGCCCACAGCGCCGTCTTCATCCTCCAGGGCGGATACGGATAGCTGCAGCGTGGCCTCGCCGTAGGCGAAAACCAGGGTTTGGGGTGTGCCGGTGGCCCGGGCCGCATCGTAGGCCGCCCACACCGGGGCATAGGGCGCCAGGGCCATGGGTTGATCCTCACCCGCAGCCGGCGCGACGTTCACATGAAACAGGGTGCGCATGGCGGGGTTCACATGGGTCACACGGCCATCCGCATCCACGGCCACAATGCCCTCTGTCAGGCCGTTGAGTATGCGGCGCAGGCGGTTTCGCTCCATCACCAAGGCGGATATGGTGCGCCCCAACTCGCCGGACAGCACGTTGAGCGCGCCGCCCAGCTCGCCTATCTCTCCCCGGGCCTGGGTGTCGGCCCGCACGGTAAAGTCGCCTGCGGCCATGGCCAGGGCGGCATCGCGCATTTGGCGCATGGGGCGGGACATGCGGGATGCCACCAAGTACGACAGCGGGATGAGAATGAGCGTGGCGGCCACCAGGCCCAGCATCAGCGTGTTGGTCAGGCTGCGCATGCCCGCCACCACCTCGCCCATGGTCTGGCCCATCACCACCGCGCCCACTACCTGGCCGCCAAACGCTACCGGTACGCCCACCACCACCATAGACGTAGCGGCCTCGGGCTCGGTGGGGCGCTGCGCATCCTGCGCGGGGGCCAGATCGCCAAACAGCGCGCCGCTGAGCGTGGATGCGTTGGCCGTGGGCTGGGGGCTGCGCGGCGCTGTCAGCGCATCCAGTCTGCCAATGTGCGTGGTTTCCTGCCCGGTGAGCACCTGGGTCACCATGGGCGCCAGGGATGTGGGCAATGTGCCCACAGGCTGGTTGCCTGCGCCCTGGGTGCGGGTGCGCAGCACCGTGTCGCCCGCGGTGTTCACCACCCACACATAAGCGTTCCACTGCGAGGTACTGCCCCCTATCCACTGCATCAAGCGATTGAGGGATATCTCCGCACGCAGACGGCTCTCCACCAGTTGGGCGATGATGCGCGCCTTGGGCAACAGCTCCTCCCCCCGGTTGGCGGCGAACACGCCAGGGGAAAGCGCACTATAAATCAGCAATGTCAGCCCCGCGCACAGCAGCACGGCGGATAGCACCAAGCTCATGGTGCGGCGGAAAACCGTGCGGCCTATCATGCTGTGGCCTCAAACTTATAGCCCACGCCGTAAACCGTCACGATTTCCCACCCGCAAGGCTGATCACAAGCTAATTTTTGGCGCAGACGCTTGATATGCGTATCGACAGTGCGCGTGTCGCCAAAAAAATCGTACCCCCATACACGGCTTAAAATCTGCTCGCGGTCAAACACTCGGCCCGGGTGGCCGGCCAGCAGGGTCAGTAAATCCACCTCCCGCGGGGTGCAGGCCACAGCCTGGCCATTCAGCTTAACCTGGTAGCGCTCGGGCTGAATCTCCAGATTGCCAAAGGCCAGGGTAGAGAACGGCTCCTCGGGTAAGGCGGCGGCATCGCCCGTTCTGCGCAACACCGCCTTGATGCGGGATATGACCTCACGGGGGCTAAAGGGTTTGACGATGTAGTCATCCGCGCCCAGCTCCAGCCCCAGGATGCGGTCTATCTCTTCCCCGCGCGCGGTCAGCATGATCACCGGCAGTCGGGATGTCTTGCGCAGAGCCTGGCACACCTCAATGCCGGACATGCGGGGCATCATCAAATCCAGCACCATCAAATCAAAGCCGCCCTGGGTAGCCATTTGCAGGGCTTGCTCCCCGTCGTAGGCGGATGCGTGGGCAAACTTTTCGGCATCCAGGTAAAACGACAGGGATTGATGCACCACCGGGTCGTCATCACAAATGAGTATATTGGGGGCCTTATTCAAGAGGCATCACCTCAAAAATAATTGTAGTGCATCATTATGGCGCCAGCATGGCAAGGGCATGACATTTTGCGCGCAGCGCGCGGCTTATCCATGGTGCCCCAGCCGGGCTACAGCTTTTATCAGCGCTGCCTGGGCGCGGGCAGCTGTCATCTCTTTGGATCCATGCCCTGCGCGAGCAGGTAAGCCTCAAGCCTGCGCACGGTTTCGTCGCCCACCACGTGCTCCGTCAAGCAGGCCTGGGCGTCAGCCTCGGTCTCGGGGATGCCCAAAGCCTTGGCAAAGAAGGCATACCACACCTGGTGCCGCCAGGTGACACGGTGAGCCATGGCCACGCCCGCTTCGGTCAGGCGGATGCTCTGGTAGGGTTGTTGCTCCACCAGGCCCGCCTGCTTGAGCACACTCAGGGCCTTGTTGACGCTGACCTTGGATACCCCCAGCCGCTCCGCCACATCCACAGACCGCACCATTTCATCCCGGTGCGAAAGCTCGTGGATCACATCCAAGTAGCTCTCGCCGGATGGCGTCAAGCCTTCGGGTAAAGCGGGCAGGTTGCCGTGGACGTTTGCCATGGAATCACTTCCTTTCATTGCCGGGCAGAGCAAAGGGCGCCTGCGGCTCTTAGGGCAGATTTGCCAACGCGCCGCCGCAGACAGGGGCAGGCGTTGCCTGCTCGGCAGCATCCGAATGCGTCGCAGCCTGCGCGACAGGAAACTGGGATATGCGCAGGGTAGTACCGCCATAGGGCACCAGGCGGATGCGCCGGGCCAAGGCTCGGTCTACCCTGGGGGCGATGGGCGGGGGCAGCGCGCTGTCGTCCTTCAAACCCCAATCCGGCAGGGGCACGCAGATAGCCTCAATGGCAACAGGTTGGCCCATGCCGAAGGGCGCGGCCTGCTGCGGATCGCACACCACGGAAAACCCGGCATCCGGCAGCAGCGCGTAAGCCCAAGGGGATGCTGGCAGCCATTCGCCCGGGTTTTCGCCGGGTGCGGCATCCAGAGGCAGGGCGAACACCAGCGGGCCGCGGGTGACGGCCCCGGATTGATGATACCAACCGGTGACAGTCACGGGCATGGGCAGGGTGAGCGTCAGAATGTCCCCATCCCGCCAGGTGCGATCCAGGGACGCGAAGGCCCCGGGCGCGCACTCCATCAACTCATCCGCCACGGCCAGGGTCGCGCCCTGGGCCCAGTCGGGTATGCGCAGGTGCAGCGGAAAGGCGGCGGGCGCGGGGGTCAATATGCGGATGCGCACCGTGCCATCAAAGGGGTAAGCGCTCTGCACATCCAGCCGCACGGGCTGCCCGCCCAGGCGATAGCGCACTTGGCAGGGCGCGTAACACATAGCGCCCAGCCCGCCATCGCGGGATGCCATCCACAGGCTGCCCGCCAGCAGAGGCCAGGCTTGGTGCAGGGCGGCGCTCTCCGCATCCCCCGCATCCGGGGCAAAGAAGGTATCCGCCTCCCCGGCGCTGTACCAATCGCGTGCGGCCCGGGTGATTTGCACCTGATTAGGCTGCTGCAGGCGCTGGTGACCGCGCATATCCGGGGTGAACAGGGCCGGCAGGGCATTAAAGGCGATGGTTTCCAGCAGATCCCCATGGGGGGCGTGCCCCAGCGTAGCCAATAGAGAGCACAGCGTGCCCACCATACCGGCTGCCGCCGCGCTCAGCACGCCCCGGCTGGGGGATGCCCCAGCCAGCAAATCGTCCCCGGTGAACAGCCCGCAGGCCACGCCGTGGTGCTTCATCAGCTTAGCAAAGCCTACATCAAAGGCCCCTTCGTGCTTGATGCCCCCCGTCCACTGCGCGATGAGCGCCGGGGTCTTAAGACCCATGGCAATGTGCGCGGCGTGCGCGTGCTGATACAACCCCGCGTGGTAGCGGCGCGCATCCCATCCCTCCACCTCGGCCTGGGTGCGCAGGGTATCCCAGGGCACGGCCTTTTCGGTGCGCGCGCGCAGGGGCATGGTGTGGCAAAAAGCGGTCCAGTCCGTACCCTGCGCCTGCAGGGCCCGCGCCAACTCCAGCAAAAAGCGCTTGCCCGTCAGATCATAGAGCCACAGAACAGGGCTCAGCAACTCGCCGCACGTAGCGGCTTGCGGCAGGGTAAGCGGGTGCTCTGGCAATTGCCCCCACAGATAGCGGCAAAAACGCAGCATGCGCACGGGGATCTCCTTATCCGCCCAAAGCCCATACGCGGGGATCAGTGTTTGCAAGCACACGGCCTGCGCGGCCCAATCGCAAGGCGCGTCGGGCAGCAGGCAACCATCCTCCCCTTGCAGGGTAAGCAGATGATCCATGCGGCGGCGCACCCCGCTCAGCCAGGGTTCGTCATCCAGCAGAGCGGCCAAGGGCAACCCCACGCGCAGCAACGCCCAAGCCAGGGCGGGCGAGGGCGCATGCGGGTTGCCGGGATCCAGCGTGAGCCAGCGATCCCGCAGAGCGGTGGCGGCCAAAGTCAATTGCTCCTGCAACCAGCCGGCAGGGCGCAGGGCGCTGAGCGGCAGCGGAGCAAAGCGGTTTGGCATAAGCGGAGCACGTCGAAAAGTAGGTTTGGCGGGCATGTGTGCCTCCCAATACATTTATATTTCTATTATACAGGAGAACACAGGATAGGTAAAGCGGTTAAAAATACGAACATTCATAAAATAAACAATCTTATTGTTAAGAAAAACCGTTGAAAACCTCCTCCATGTCTGCTATGATGTGGCTATATCGCGGCAAAATGCCGCTAAGGAGGAATGAGCGTGCCCAAAGTGGCCGTGATACTGGGCAGTGCCAGCGACTGGGATGCGGCGCGGCCCTGCGTGGATACGCTGCGCAGTCTCGGCATCGCAGCGGATGTGCGGGTGATGAGCGCCCACCGCACGCCACAGGATGTGGCGGTCTTTGCCCAGGGTGCGCGCGCCGCAGGCTACAGCGTGCTGATTGCCGCCGCGGGCAAGGCCGCGCACTTGGCGGGGGCCGTGGCCGCACGCACCACGCTGCCGGTGATCGGCATCCCGATGCAGTCATCCCTGATGGGGGGGCTGGATGCGCTTCTATCCACCGCACAGATGCCCGCAGGCATACCCGTGGCCACCGTGGCCGTGGGCGGCGCGGAAAACGCAGCCCTGCTGGCCGCACAAATACTGGCTGTGACGGATGCAAGCCTGGCCGACACGCTGGAAGAACACCGCCGCCGGCTGGCGCGCGCCGTAGCCGACGCGGATGCCGCGCTGCAAACCCGCCTGCAAGGCGGCGCACAAGGGGGATCCACATGAACGACCTGCGCATGCCCGGCGACCAAATGGAGGAAGCCTGCGGCGTATTCGGCATCTACGACCCCACGCGGAAACTGCATGTGGCGGATAGCGCCTACTATGCCCTGTATGCCTTGCAGCACCGCGGACAAGAGAGCGCGGGCATCGCCGTAGCCGATGGGCAGAACGTGCGCCACTACCGAGGCAAAGGCCTAGCGGCAGAGGTGTTTGATGAGGATATCCTGGCCACGCTGACCGGGCACATCGCCATCGGGCACGTGCGCTATTCCACATTCGGCGGCAGCGACCCCATAAACGCCCAGCCCTTGGTGGCCCGCTACAAGGGTGGCACCCTGGCTCTGGCGCACAACGGTAACCTGACCAACACCGGCAGCCTGCGCGCCCGCCTGGAGGACGTCGGCGCTATCTTTCAGACCAATGTGGATACGGAGGTCATTTTGAACCTGCTGGCGCGCATGTGCCGGGGCGCGGGGATGGAGGAAGCCGTGCCGCGCATGATGCGCGCGGTGCGCGGTAGCTATGCCCTGGTGCTGATGAGTGAGGGGCGGCTGGTGGGCATACGCGACCCATACGGCATCCGCCCGCTGTGCTTGGGGCGCCTTGGGCAGGGTTACGCGCTGGCCAGTGAAAGCTGCGCTTTTGATGCCATCGGGGCGGAATTTGTGCGGGATGTGTACCCAGGCGAGGTGCTCATCATTGATGAGGACGGCCTGCACTCCCTGCGGGTGCCTACGCCGCTGGAGAGCCGCTTGTGCGTATTCGAGTTCGTCTACTTCGCCCGCACGGATTCGGTCATAGACGGCGTAGGGGTGTACGCCGCGCGCAAGGCAGCCGGGCAACGCCTGGCCATGGGTGACCAGGTGCGCGCGGACATGGTGATCGGCGTACCGGATAGCGCCCTGCCGGCGGCCATTGGCTACGCGGAGCAGAGCGGCATCCCCTACGGCGAAGGGCTGGCCAAGAACCGGTACGTAGGCCGCACCTTTATTCAACCCGAGCAGGGCATGCGCGAAAACAGCGTGCGCACCAAGCTCAATGCCCTGACCCGCAACGTGCACGGCAAGCGCATCGTGATGGTGGATGACTCCATTGTGCGCGGCACCACCAGCCGAAAGATTGTGGATATGCTGCGCTTGGCGGGCGCGCGGGAGGTACATATGCGCATATCCTCCCCCACGGTGATGTACCCCTGCCACCTGGGCATTGACACCCCGTCTACGGATGAGTTGATCGGCTCGGGCCGCAACGTAGAGGAGATTTGTACCTACATCGGTGCGGACAGCCTGCGTTTTTTAAGCCAGTGCGACCTGTTGCGCACGGTGGAGGGATCCGGCTGCGGATTTTGCACGGGCTGTTTTAACGGCAAGTATCCCATGGATATCGCCGATACCGACGAAGGCCTGGATTTGGATCTGTAGGCCGGAAGGAGGATACATGACAACCTACCGGGATGCCGGGGTGGATGTGGAGCGGGGCTACGAGGCAGTGCGCCGCATGCGCGCCCATGTGGCCCGTACGCGGGATGCGAACGTGCTTGATGACCTGGGCGGCTTTGGCGGCCTCTACAGCATTGCGGGGCACGGCATGGAGAGCCCCGTGCTGGTAGCGGGCGCGGATGGCGTTGGCACCAAGCTGAAGCTGGCCTTTCTGCTGGATAAACACGACACCGTGGGCATTGACTGCGTGGCCATGTGTGTCAACGACGTGGTGTGCCAAGGGGCTAGGCCCCTGTTCTTCTTAGATTACCTGGCCACCGGGTGCCTGCAGCCCGCCCAGGCGGAGGCCGTGGTGGCGGGCGTGGCCGAGGGCTGTGTGCAGGCGGGCTGCGCGCTCATTGGCGGTGAAACCGCGGAAATGCCCGGGTTTTACCCGGATGGCGAGTATGACCTGGCAGGCTTTGCCGTGGGTATGGTGGATAAGGACAAGCGCGTGCGGCCCGAGCACGTGCGCCCCGGCGACGCGCTGATCGGCCTGGCATCCAGCGGCCTGCACGCCAATGGCTTTTCTCTGGTGCGCAAGCTGCTGGTCACCGACGGCGTGGACTTGGCCGCACCGGTGGCGGAACTGGGCTGCGCGCTGGGTGAGGAACTGCTGCGCCCCACCCGCATCTATGCCAAAGCGGTGCTGGCGCTGCTGGCGGCGCTGCCCGTGCACGGCATAGCGCACATCACGGGCGGCGGGTTTATCGAAAACATCCCCCGCATGCTGCCGGATGGACTGGCCGCCTGTATCCGCCGGGGCGCCTGGCCTGTGCCAGCCGTGTTTGGCCTGCTGCGCCGTGCGGGGGAGTTGGCGGATGCGGCGCTGTACAACACCTTCAACATGGGCATCGGCCTGGTGCTGGCCGTGCCGCAGGATTGCGCGGCACAGGCCGTGCGCCTGGCCGTGGAGTTGGGTGAACGGGCTTACATCATCGGCGATGTGCAGGCGCGCAGCGGCGAAGGGCTGGTGCTGGCGTGACGCGCATCGCCGTGCTGTGCAGCGGGGGCGGCAGCAACCTGCAGGCCCTGCTGGATGCCATAGACGCGGGACGCGTGAATGGGCAGGTGCGCCTGGTGCTCGCCAACCGATCCGGGGCTTTTGCCTTGCAGCGCGCGCGGGATCGCGGCATCTCCGCTGTCTTTGTCAGCCGCAAGGAAGCGGGCGGCGAGGCGGCCTTTAACGCGCGTATGCTGGCGCTGCTGCGGCAGGCGGAGATTGATCTGGTGGTGTTGGCCGGGTATCTGCCCATGGTGGGGCCGGATATCGTATCCGTCTACCGTCATCGCATCCTCAACATCCATCCCGCGCTCATCCCCGCCTTCTGCGGGCAGGGCATGTACGGCCACCATGTGCACCAGGCGGCGCTGGATTACGGGGTGAAGCTATCCGGCGCAACCGTGCACTTTGTGGATGAGCAGGCCGACCACGGCCCCATCGTGGCCCAACGCGCGGTGCCCGTGCTGCCGGGGGATGACACCCAGAGCCTGGCCGCGCGCGTGCTGGCTGTGGAGCACCAGTTGCTGCCCGAGAGCGTGGCGCTGTTCTGCGCCGGAAAATTGCGGGTAGATGGAAGGCGCGTGGTCGTGGTAGAATAAAGGCAAACCGCACCGACAGGAGAGCGCCATGAGAATCTATCACCCCCCCATGCCCCTGCATGGCGCGGAGCGGGAAAACAGCTACATCGTACAAGATATGGCCGGTGTGGAGTTGGGCCAGGGCTGGCTGCAAGCAGTCGTGGATCGCGAAAATTGGCCGGATCGCCCCCTGCGTCTGGCCCTGTACATGGATGCACACCCCGCTGCGCGGGATACGCTCTACGGCGCGCTGATGGCACGCGCGGGCCAGCTCTACGCGCTCTACGGGCGCGCACCGGGCTGCGTGACGGCCCGATGCCACCCCAACGATATCCAGTTGCTGTACTTTTACCAACAGATGGGCTTTGATACCAGCGACGGTGAAGAGCTCTTTCAATGGGATTTGGCCCCGGATGAGAAACCCTTCTTTCCGCCCATCGGCACGCAGATGGTTGACACGCTGCTCTCCGGCCGCGAGGATATGGCCGCCCTGCTGGCACGGGTGAACCGTTACAGCGATCAGCCTCACGAGATCGAATGGCTGCTGGAAGCGGCGGATCTGCCCTACTTTATGGCTTGCGGCGTATACAACGGCACAGATTGCCTGGGTGAGGCGCTGGTGACAGGGGCGGAAGGGGAGGCCTCGCTGGAGATGCTCTACACCGTGCCCGCCTGGCGGCGGCACCACGTGGCTACCGCGCTGCTGCTGGGCGTAAAAGCGCAGCTCATTCGCCGGGGCGCCCGGGTACTGCGGGTGCGACAGCCGCGCAGCAACCGGGCGGCCGTAGCCATGATGCAGCTGCAGGGCTTTGTGTGGATGGGCACGCTGGAGGTACGGCCCACGAAGGATATACCGTAAGGAGGATGTGCTATGGCGCGCGCGCTGCTCAGCGTATCGGATAAGACAGGCATTGTGGATTTTGCGAAAGAACTCGTTTGCCGGGGCATGCAGATACTTTCCACCGGGGGCACGCTGGCCGCGCTGGCCCAGGCTGGGGTGCCGGTCACCCCGGTCAGCGATATCACCGGCTTCCCCGAGTGCCTGGATGGCCGGGTCAAGACCCTGCACCCCGCCATACACGGCGGGCTGCTGGCCATGCGCGCCCACGCAGATCACATGGCGCAAATACAGGCCCTGGGCATCGCGCCCATCGACCTGGTGGCCGTCAACCTCTACCCCTTCCGCCAGACCGTCGCTAAGCCCGGCGTGGATTTTGCCGAGGCCGTAGAGAACATTGACATTGGCGGCCCCACCATGCTGCGCAGCGCGGCCAAGAACTGGCAGGATGTCACTGTGCTCGTAGACCCGGCGGATTACCCCGCTGTGCTGCGGGAGATGGATGCGGGCGGCGTCAGCCCCGCCACCCGGCGGCGCTTGAGCTACAAGGTGTTTGCCCACACCGCCCAGTACGACGCGCTGATAGCCGACTATCTGTGGCAAAACCTGCCGGCGCGGGAAGCGGCCTTCCCGGACAGCCTGACCTTGACCTATGAAAAGACGCAGGATATGCGCTATGGTGAAAACCCGCACCAGCCCGCCGCCTTCTACCGCGAGCTGGGCGATGTGGCCGGCTGCCTATCCGCCGCCCGCCAGCTGCACGGCAAGGCGCTATCCTACAACAACATCAACGACGCCAATGGCGCGCTGGATTTGCTGAGAGAATTTGATACCACCGCCGTTGTGGCCGTAAAGCACGCCAACCCTTGCGGCGTAGGCTTGGCCGGCAGCGTGGCAGATGCCTACAGGCTGGCCTACCAGGCCGATCCCATATCCATATTCGGGGGCATTGTGGCTGCCAACGGGGTCATAGACGAAGCCGCCGCCAGCCTGATGGCCGAAATTTTTCTAGAGATTATCCTCGCCCCCGGCTTCACCCCCCAGGCACTGGCGCTGTTGACGCGCAAAAAAAACATACGCCTCCTGCAGATGGATACCGCGCACCGCGTCTACCCCGCGGGCGCGCTGGATATGAAAAAAGTGGCGGGCGGCCTGCTGGTGCAGCGGCAGAACGACACGCTGCTGCCGGCGGAACCCTGGCGGGTGGTCACCCGCCGTGCGCCCACCCCTGTGGAAGAAGAGAACCTGCGGCTGGCCTGGGCCATTGTTAAGCATACCAAGAGCAACGGCATCGTCATCGCCAAGAGCGGCCAATCCCTGGGCATCGGGCCGGGGCAAGTCAACCGCATCTGGGCCGCGCAGGCCGCTATCGCCCGTAGCGGCGACAAGGCGCGCGGCGCGGCGCTGGCATCCGACGCGTTCTTCCCCTTTGAGGATTGCGCCCAAGCTGCCGCGGGCGCGGGCATATCCGCCATCATCCAGCCCGGCGGCTCCTTGGCCGACCAAAAATCCATCGATGTATGCGATGCGCACAACATCGCCATGGTCTTTACCGGCATGCGCCATTTCAAGCACTAACAGATAGCGCCTGGCGGCCGGGGGCATGCGCTCGCCGCCCATCCATGCGGAAAAGGAGATTTTTTTCATGCACATCCTCGTCATAGGCTCCGGCGGACGCGAGCATGCCCTGTGCTGGAAGCTGGCGCAATCCCCTCGCGTCACCCGCCTATCGTGCGCGCCGGGCAACGCGGGCATTGCCCAGCTGGCCGACTGCGTGCCGGATGTGAAGGCTACGGATATCCAGGGCATACTGGCTTTCGCACGGCAACAGGCTGTGGATTTTGTGGTGATCGGCCCGGATGACCCGCTGGCCCTGGGCCTAAGTGACGCCCTGGCTGAGGCGGGCATACCGGCCTTCGGCCCCACCCAGGCCGCCGCCAGGCTGGAGAGCAGCAAGCTTTTCGCCAAGGCGCTCATGCGCCGCCACCATATTCCCACGGCGGGTTACGCGGCCTTTGATGACTGCGCCGCAGCCCTGGCCTATCTGGAAACGCACCCCGGCCCCATCGTGGTCAAGGCGGATGGCCTGGCGCTGGGCAAGGGCGTGGTGGTGGCTGATACAACCGATCAGGCCATCCAAGCGGTGCGCGCCATGATGCTGGAAGAGCGCTTCGGCCGCGCCGGAGCTCGCGTGGTCATAGAAGAGCGCATGACCGGGGCCGAGGTGACGCTGTTGTGCCTGGCCGACGGCAGAACGCTGCTGCCCCTGCTGCCCAGCCAAGATCACAAGCGCGCCCTGGATGGCGACTTGGGCCCCAACACCGGCGGCATGGGCGCTTTCGCGCCCAGCCCGCTGTACACGCCGGAGATAGCAGATGCCGTGCAGCAACAAATTTTAGTGCCCATCCAGGCCGCGCTGCTGGCCGAGGGTATCGACTTCCGGGGGGTGCTCTACGTGGGCCTGATGCTCACCCCAGCCGGCCCCCGCGTGCTGGAGTTTAACGCGCGCTTTGGTGACCCGGAGGCTCAGGCCATATTGCCCCTGCTGCAAAGCGACCTGCTGGAGGCGCTGCTGGCCGCGAGCGAGGGCCGTCTCACCCCCGGCCACCTGCGCTGGCATCCGGGCGCGGCCGCATGCGTGGTGCTGGCATCCGGCGGTTATCCCGCGCAGTATCAGGTGGGTTTGCCCATCCATGGCCTGGCGGAAGCGCAATCCGCGGGCGCGCTGGTGTTTCACGCGGGCACCCGCCGCCAAGGTGCGGATATCGTCACCGCCGGGGGCCGGGTGCTGGATGTCACCGCCACGGGCGATACCCTCTCCGCGGCGGTGGATACCGCCTATCGCGCCGCAGGGCACATCGCCTTCGGGGGCATGTTCTACCGCCGGGATATCGGGCGCCAGTGACGGCGGTCATCGCTGCGGAGCATCGGCGAAAACACAGCCCTGCACCGCAGGATGCGACGGGTATGGCGCGGCGTACAACAAAAAAGGGCTGTCTTGGCGAGCGAAAGGCCAGCCAGACAGCCCCCTTGTTCTACATCCCTACGGCAGCCTTTGCACCGGAGGCAACGCCTCATCCGTGGTGACGCGCACACTGCGCATCACCGGCATATCCAGGGGCTTGTGCCAGGTATCCGGGCCTGTTGTGGGCACATCCGCAATGGCATCCAGCACATCAAAGCCCCGCGTCATGCCGCCGAAGGCCGCGTAACGGCCATCCAGCTTGCGCGCATCCTGGTGCGCAATGAAGAACTGGGTGCCCGCGGTATCCGGCCCCTCATCCCGGGCCATGCTGATGGCCCCGCGCAGGTGGGTGAGCCCCGTATCCACGCCGTTCTGCGCAAACTCGCCCCGGATGTGAAAGTGGCTGTCGGTCATGATGTCGTTATCCGGGCTGCCGCCCTGAATAACGTAACCCTTGACCACCCGGCAGAACGCCAGCCCATCGTAAAAGCCAGCGTTCGCCGCCTGGGCAAAGCTTGCCACCGTGATGGGGGCCGGGCCAGGAAACAGCTCGAAGGCCATTTCCCGCCCGTCCGCCAGGGTTATCACCGCTTCTGTCACGGTCTTACTCCGTGATGTGGGCGGTCTTGAAGTAAATGTTGCCGGAGTAATCGAACAGGTAGCCTTGCACCTTGGGGCGCAGCAGCATGGTGTTGGATCGATAGAACAGGTTGAGCAGCGGGTACTCCGCAGAAGCGATGTTCTCCGCATCCTGCATCAGCTTGACGGCGGCCGCCGGGTCGGTTTCGCCCTGGGCCTTGGTGACCAGTTCGTCGTAAGCGGGGTTGCTGTAGCCCACCAGGTTGTTGGGATCGCCGGTCTTCAGCAGGGGCAGGAAGGTCATGGGATGCAGGTAATCCGCGCCCCAGCCCATGGCGCCTATGTCGTAATTGCCGGCCTGAATGTTGTTGTAGTACACGGCCCAATCCTCGTTGGATATCTCGACCGTGATGTTCAGATTCTCACTGAGCATGGCCGCCAGGGCCTCGGCGGTCTTCTTGGTGGTGTCGTTGGTGTAGTAAGATAGCTGCAAGGCGGGGAAACCCTCTCCGTTCGGGTACCCGGCCTCGGCCAGGGCGGCCCGGGCGCCTTCCACATCCGCCGTGGGGGATAGGCCGAAGGTGGAGCGGCCTTCCACAAAATCCTTGCCATCCACCACGTAGCCGGGGGCGATGAGGGTGTAGGCCGGGGTGGCGGGGGTCTGAATCACATCCTCGATCAGGGATGTGCGGTCAATGGCCAGGTTGAGCGCCTTGCGCACCAGCACGTTGTCATAGGGGGCCTTGGCGTTGTTGATATCGTAGTAGGTTGTGGCGTAGGCGGGTACGATCACCAGGCCGTTATCGCCACTGCGCAGGCGCGCGTAATCCGTGGGCGGGAAGCTGCGGCTGCCATCCACCTCGCCGGATTCGTAGGCCATCAGCGCGGTACCCATGTCCGTGATGTAGCGGAAGGTGATCTTCTCCAGCTTCACCTTGTCCGCGTCGTAATACTCGGGGTTCTTTACGAGCACCACGCTTTCGCCTAGGTTGATCTCGCTAACCTTGAAGGGGCCGTTGACCACGTAGGTATCCGGGCTGGCCGTCCAGCGCTCGCCGTTTGCCTCCACCGTGGCCTGCTGCACCGGGTCAAACGTCCACATGGTCAGTATGGCCAGGAAGTAGGGCGCCGGGGCCGTAAGGGTGATCACCAGCGTGCGGTCATCCGGGGCCTTCACGCCCAGGGCCTCCTCACTGCCGGTGCCGTCATAATAGTCCTGCGCGCCCGCCACATAGTCGGTCACCAGCCCAAGGTACTGGGCGACGGTGGCGGGGGTGAGGATGCGCTTAAAGGCGTACAGGTAATCCTTGGCCGTCAGGGCGCTGCCATCCGACCACTTCAGCCCTTCGCGCAGGGTGAAGGTGTAGGTCAGCCCATCCTCGCTGACCGTCCACGACTCCGCGTTGCCGGGGATCAGGCTGCCGTCCGCCGTGTCGTAGGTCACCAGGCCCTCGAACACGTTGAACAGGAAGGGCGCGGCAAAGCTGTTGTTGGTGACGCTGGGGTCGATGCCATCCGGCTCGTTTTGCAGGGCAAAGATCAGCTCCTGCGTCGGTTCCGCCGCGGCGTTTGCCATGGGCAGCGCCAGCAGCGCCGCAATGATGAGCAACCATACCAAGCTCTTGCGCATGTGGGGGTACCTCCTTGCGATGATGTATATGCTACGCCGCGGGTGCGGCAGTGTAGCCTAAACCAGGTGGCAGGCCACGGCGTGGCCGCCGCCCACATTCCGCAGAGCGGGGGCCTCCTCGCGGCAGCAGCCGGTGGCGTGGGGGCAGCGGGTGTGGAAGCGGCAACCGGGCGGCGGGTCGATGGGGCTGGGCAGGTCGCCGCTCAATCCCTCTTCATCCTGCAGGCGGGCCAGGCTGGGGTCGGGCACGGGGATGCTGGCCAGCAGCCCCTGCGTGTAGGGGTGCAGGGGATGGGCGTAGATATCTTCGGCCGGGCTGTGCTCTACCAGCTGGCCCATGTACATCACCCCTACCTCGTCGGATATGTAGCGCACCATGGATAGGTCGTGCGCGATAAAGAGGTAAGAGAGACCAAGCTCCTGCTGAAAATCGCGCAGCATGTTGACGATTTGGGCCTGGATGGATACATCCAGCGCGCTGATGGGCTCGTCGCAAATCACCAGCTCGGGCCGCAGAATGAGCGCCCGGGCGATGCCCACGCGCTGGCGCTGGCCGCCAGAAAACTCGTGCGGGTAGCGCCCCGCGTGCTCGCGGGTGAGACCCACTTTTTCGAGCATCCGCAGGATGCGATCCTCCTCGTCGCGGCGGCTTTCGGCCGCGCCATGGGCGCGCAAGGGTTCGCCTATCAGCGCGCGCACGGTCATGCGGCCGTTCAGCGAGGCGTAGGGATCCTGAAAGATCATCTGCATCTTGCGGCGCAGAGGCAAAAGCTGTTTCTGGCTCAGGCGGGTGATATCCTGCCCATCCAGCCGCACATGGCCCGATGTGGGCTCGTAGATGCGGATGATGCTGCGCGCGCAGGTGGATTTGCCGCATCCGCTCTCGCCCACCAGGCCCAGCGTGCGCCCGCGCCCGATGGCGAAACTGACGCCATCCACCGCGTGCACCACTTTGTGCCCTCTGCCCCGCACGGGGAAGTGCTGGGTCAAATTTTCTATTTGCAACAAGGGCGTCTCGCTCACGGGCGCTCACCCCCCTGTGCCAGGCCATAGAAGGGGTTGTCATCCGCCGGGGCATCGGGGCTGTGCAGCCAGCAGGCGCACCGCCGCGCACCGCCGCTAAACACCAAACAGGGGGCTTGCCTTTCGGTACAGATCACCCGGACGTGCGGGCAGCGGGGCGCAAAGGGGCAGCCGGCCGGCGGGCGGCTCATATCCGGTGGAGAACCGGGGATGGGGCAGAGCCTGCGCGCCTTATCCTGCCGTATGCTGGGGATGCTGGCCAGCAGCCCCTGGGTATACGGGTGCAGGGGACTGGCGAACAGCTCGGCGATAGGCGCTTCCTCCATCACCAGGCCCCCGTACATCACGATCACCCGGCTGCAAAGCTGGGCGATCACCCCCAGGTCGTGGGTGATGAACACGATGCCCGTGCCCATTTCCGCCTGCAAGGCGCGAAGCAGCTTTAGAATTTGGTGCTGGATGGATACATCAAGCGCAGTGGTGGGTTCATCCGCTATCAGCAAATCCGGCTTACAGGCCAGCGCCATGGCGATCATGACCCGCTGGCGCATGCCGCCGGAAAATTCGTGCGGGTAACCGCGCAGGCGCTTTTCCGCCTCTGGGATGCGCACCATGCGCAGCAGTTCGAGCACGCGGGCATCCCGGTCGGCCTTGGATAGGCGTTTATCGTGCGCCCACAGCATTTCGCCTACCTGGTCGCCCACGGGCAGCAGCGGGTTGAGGCTGGACATGGGATCTTGAAACACCATGGCGATGCGCCCGCCGCGCACCTGGCGCAGTTGCGCCGGTTTCATGCGCGTGAGGTCGCGGCCCAAAAAATCCACCTGACCCGTCTCTATTTTACCCGTAGGCCCCAGTAGCCGCAGCACAGAGAGGAAGGTGACGCTTTTGCCGCTACCGCTCTCGCCCACCACGCCCAAGCACTCGCCTTTAGCCACGTGCAGATTCACCCCGCGCACGGCGGGGATATCCCCCCCCCCGGTGTGGAAGGTGACGTGTAGGCTGCGGATATCCAGAACGTGCTGCATGGGCGCTCCTATCTCTAACGTTTCAATTGAGGGTCGAGGCTGTCGCGCAGGCCGTCCCCCACAAAGTTGAAGGCGAACATGATCAGGCAGATGATCAGCGCGGGCAAGAAAAGCTGGTAGGGGCTGGATCGCAGCGCTTCGGTAGCGTCGTTGCACATGGTGCCCAGGCTGGCCATGGGCGGCGCGATGCCGATGCCGATAAAGCTCATAAACGCCTCCATGAAGATAGCGCTGGGGATGAGCATGGTGGCCGTGACCAGGATGGAGCCCATTGCGTTGGGGATGAGGTGGGTGAGCAGGATGCGGCGCGTGCCGGAGCCGATGGTGCGCGCCGCCAGCACAAACTCTTGCTGCTTCAAACTCAGCACCTGGCCGCGCACCACCCGGGCCATATCCACCCAATAGACGCTGGATAGCGCCACAATGATGCCCACCAGGCCACCGGCCAGACACACCTTGATGAGGATGACATAGAGCGTCAGGGGAATGGTGCTGATGATATCCACCACGCGCATCATGATCGCATCCACCCGGCCCCCAAGATACCCGGCGATGCCGCCATAGAGCGTACCGATCACCATGTTGACCGCCGCGGCAATAAAAGCCACCATCAGCGAAATCTGCGCCCCGTACATCAGACGGGTTAAAATATCCCGCCCCAGGTGATCCGTGCCCAGCAGGTAAGTGCGATTCCACAGCACGCGCGTGGCTGCCAGCGGGTTGCCCGCCTCATCCAGCAGCGCGGGCTTGGCCGCGCTGTAATCCAGGTACACCAGCCCCTCATCCTGCGGCCCGCAGCGGTAGGAGACGCGCTTTTCCATAAACAGATCCTGCGCCATGGGCAACTGGCGCAGCAGACGGCCTTGGTCATCCACCTCAATGATCTTTTGGTTGGGGGTAATGTAGAAATAGCGCCCCGCCTCGGGAGCTACCACCGCCGTGAAGACGGGCGGAACGCCCGCCAGGCTGAGGGTCTGCTTATCGTAGCTGTAAGGGGAAAGCGAAGGCCCAATCAGCGCGCACGCCAGCAGCAGCAACACCGCGATCAGCCCCGCAAGGGCCGTGGGCTTTTTGGCGAAGCGCAACCACACATCCACGCCAAAGCTGTGCGGCGTGGCGGCGATGCGTTCCCTATCCGCGCCGGCGGCGGCGGCCCGCGCCCATGGCTGGCTCATGCCCTTCCTCCCCCTTTCCCGGCAAAAGAATTGCTATTTGTACTGTATCCTGGGGTCTATCAGGCAATAGAACAGATCCACCAAGAACACCATGCTGATGAGGAAGGCCGCGTAGAACACCGTCATGCCCATGATGGTGGTGTAATCCCGCTGGGTGACGCTGTTCACAAAGTGCGCGCCCATACCGGGGATGGCGAATATCTTCTCGATCACAAAGCTGCCCGTCAAAAGGCCGGCCACCGTAGGCCCCAGCACCGTCACCACCGGGATGAGCGCGTTGCGCAGGGCGTGGCGCACGATCACCCGCGTCTCGGTCAGGCCCTTGGCCCGGGCAGTGCGAATGTAATCCTGCCCCATCACCTCCAGCAGGCTTGAGCGCATCAGCCGCGCCAAAAAACTGATGGAATAGCCGCCCAGCGCCAGCACAGGCAGTATGTAACCCTGCCACTTCTCCACCCCAAAGGTGGGCACCCAGCCCAGGCGAAAGGCCGCCACGTAGAGCAGCCCTGTGGCGATTACAAAACTGGGGATCGTCACCCCCAGCGTGGCCAAGCCCATCAGCAGCATATCCTGCCAACGCCCATTCTTCAGTGCCGCCAAAATGCCCATGGGGATGCTGGCCAGCAGCACAAAAACCAGCGTCAGCAGCCCCAGCTTGCCCGAATAGGGAAACCCGCTCTCAATAAAATCGTTTACCGTCTTGCCGGTGTACTTAAAGCTCGGCCCCAGGTCAAAGCGCAGCAGGCCGGATAAATAATCTAAAAATTGCTTGGGCAGGGGATCATCCAAGTGATACTTTTTCTCCAGCGCCTCCAGCACGGATGGCGGCAACTGTTTATCCCGCGTAAAGGGGCCGCCCGGCACCACGTGCATCAGCGTAAAGGTGAGCAGTGTCACCAGCAGCAGCGTCACCAGCATCATCAGCAAGCGTTTGAGGATGTATGCGCGCATTGGGTTCCCCTTTCTGCCCGGCGGCGCGGGTGGATATGGTGATTATTGTACAGCTTCTCGCCTTGTTTTGCAATGGCACAAACCCACAAAATGCAAGATTTGTTTTATAAATATGCAAAATATACTAGGCGGCTTGCGTTTGTCCCGGCGCACGGGTATAATGAACACACTACGCCGGTCATTGCCGGAAAAGGAGCATGCGTATGAAACTGGGCGTCGTGGGCCTGCCCAATGTGGGCAAGAGCACCCTGTTTAACGCCATCACCCAGGCCGGGGCAGAGGCCGCCAATTACCCTTTTTGCACCATTGAGCCCAATACAGGCGTTGTGCCCGTGCCCGACCCCAGGCTGGATCATCTGGCCGCGCTGTACAGCCCTAAAAAAAAGACCCTCGCCATCATCGAGTTTGTGGATATTGCCGGGCTGGTCAAGGGCGCCAGCCGGGGGGAAGGCCTTGGCAACAAGTTTCTCGCCCACATCCGCGAGGTGGATGCCATTGTGCACGTGGTGCGCTGCTTTGAGGATGAGAACATCATCCACGTGGATGGCAGCGTTGACCCGGTGCGGGATATTGAGACCATACAGATTGAGCTGATCGCCGCGGATCGGGAGACCGTGGCCCGGCGGCAGGATCGCGCCCAAAAGATGATGAAGGGCGGCGACAAGAAATACGCCGTGGAGGCGGATACCGCCGGGCTGCTGCTTGCGCACCTGGATCAGCTGCAGCCCGCGCGCACCTGCCCCCTGGGCCAGGATCAGGCCGAAATCGTGCGCGACTGGTTTCTGCTTTCCGCTAAGCCGGTCATCTACGTGGCCAACATTGCGGAGAGCGGCATTGAGGCCGCCGCGGAAGACCTGCCCTACGTGGCTGCGGTGACCCGTTTGGCGCAAACAGAAGGCGCGCAAGCCCTGGCCGTCTGCGCCCAGATAGAGCAAGAGATAGCAGGCTTGCCCCCCGATGAAAAGCGCCAGTTTTTGCTGGAGCTGGGCATCGGTCAATCCGGCCTGGATAAGCTGGTGGCAGCCTGCTACGAACTGCTGGGGCTGATCAGCTTTCTCACCGCAGGGGCGGATGAGTGCCGGGCCTGGACAATCACCCGCGGCACCCGCGCGCCCCAGGCCGCGGGCAAGATACACACGGATTTTGAGCGCGGCTTTATCCGCGCGGAAGTTGTATCCTACGAAACCCTCGCGGCCCTGGGCAGCATGGCCGCCTGCAAGGACAAGGGACTGGTACGATCCGAGGGCAAGGATTACGTGATGAAGGATGGGGACATCGTTTTGTTCCGTTTTAATGTGTAGCGGGCAGAGCCCGCAGCCCTCTCCGGCGCCGCTTGCACCAGATTGCGGCGTCTATATATTGGGGTCGCCGCTTTTGCGTGTGCGCGGCGGCAGGCAGAGGAGGAATGCGCTTGCGTAAAATGGCGATGCTGCTGTGCGCCCTGGTCTGGGTCTCTCTGCACCCACATGCCCTAGCGGCTGGCGCGCAGATGCGGCTCTACACCGGTCAATCCGGCTACACGGTGGCCGTGCCGGGTGACTGGGTCACCCTCTTCGGCGAGGACGATGAAGAGGATGACGGGGCCGTACAGCCCGGCGAGGATGAGGCCATGTTCATGGCCCCGGATGGGGCCACGTCCCTCGTGCTGGCCTGCGGGGAACCGCAGGCGGATGCCCGCGCCTACTTGGAAAACTTGACGCAGGAACAGATGGCCGCGCCCTTTTCCGCCATAGCGGGCTTTGCGCCGCTGGGTTTTCAGGCCGATCCGGCGCTGCCAAGCGCCATGCTGGCCTTCGCCTATATAGAGGAAGAGGGCGACACCCCCATGGTGCAATACGTGGTCTTCTTTTTAGCCCAGCAAGAGGTCTCTGTGCTCACCATCAGCGTGCCCCAGCAAAACTTGGATGCCATGCGCCCCATCATCGGCGGCATCATCACATCCATTGATACGGGCGAGGTGCGCACGGGCGCGGAAGGATAGCGCGCAGGCCCTGCGGGCCGGTCGCAAGGCATACCGCTTGTTACGATGAATCCCAAGGCTCCTCGGGCGGTTCTGTTACATCGATTGCGCGCCATCAGCGGCGCCGCGCTCTCGTATAAAACGCACGCGCTCACACCGCCAACAATCCCCGCTTTTCTGCAAGGCGATTCAACTGACTATGGGCGAAGGTTCAGCGGTCCCGGGCATCCTTATGTACTTGCGGCCCAAAAACCAAGAGAAACGAGTGATGAGAGAGGGAGAATCTCTTTTTCTTTCCTGAAATGTGTTTTGCAACCAGAAAAACGTTCAATATAAAAAATTTGTCTGAAAACTGTCGTTTTCAGACAAATTGTGGTGGAGCAACCGCGCTGATATCCGAACCTCCCCGTTTTATTTTTCTTAATGACGCAGCATTCGGGTGCCTTTTTATTCGGCATCCTTAATATAACGTTTCATTCTCTCCCTCCCCTGCACGTGACGAAACCTATCATTCCAAAAATCCCAAGCGTTTGCGATTATCTTTTAATCAAAAAGCCGAAATTCTATTGGCATATACATAAGAGCATGGTATGATATAGACACGCCCGCAGAATCCGGGCGTAAGTATAGGAGGATTTTTATGGATATGCGTGATTTTTTGCTTGCCTTGGCCTCCGCCTCCAACCTCGGGGAGGGCCTGTCTGAGGAGGCATTGACCGCCGTTCCTCCCTTGGATGCTGGAGATGATCGCCAGGCGGTTGCGTTGTGTAATCGCATTGTAAGTACGGGCCTGTACGAGATACTCCCTCGTGATCTGGCAGATTTCGCGTTCCGTCGCGCCACGACGAGCGACGCAAAACGCTTGGCCGGTGCCTATTGGAGGCAATGTGCCGGGGAGGCCCTGCGCAAGGCGTGGGAGGCCAGGGGCATGACGCAGCAGGCCCTTGGGGATGCGCTGGGGTACAATCCGGTTGCCTCCCAGGTGTATGTGTCATCCTGGGAGGCTGGTGTGCGCCCAATCCCGCGCAAGGCCCTGGCGGATGTGGCGCGCATAGTTAGCATCGATCTGGAGCGGCTGATCTAGCAGCTATCCTCCCAAAAAAACTACATTATATACGTGACGCAAAAAACACAAAAAAGCGCGTACTAACGCGCAAGACGTACCAGGGCTACAATATGTGGCACGGTGAGGCCATTGCTCCAATGGATCCTCACCCGGCAATTATATCGCCGGAGATGGCCGACGCAGTGCATAAAATTGTAAAAAAGATAGGCAGAAAGAAGGCAATATGTCCCTGAACACTACGGATTCGCGCTTTGTCTGCTTGCCCCTTATGCGAGCAGACAAAACGCGAGCGCCTTTTTGGTCTACCCTGCCGCCTCTGCTTCCGCCTGGGCATGGAGTTGGACCGCCGGCGCCTGCACACCCTTCCCCTGGTTAATCCGCAGTTCCGTGACAATCGCTTCAATGCATGCCTTGTCAATTGCAAACCCGCGTGTACACAGCTGTTCCTCCACCCACGCCAACCGATCCTGCACCGCGCCGGTCTTGTACATCTGCTCCGCCCCGTACACCAGCGTGCGTACAATGCCGTCATACAGGGCAGCCTTCTCGCCCCGTAGCTTGCTGTGCAGCCACGGGATCAGCCACCTTTGCAGCACCAGCACCACCACCGTTACGACAGCCGCAGCCAGCTGCGTCAGGTCGATGGGCGCGCCCACGGCAGCCGCGTCTTCGGCCCGCGCCGCCGCGCCCGTACAGATCACCAGCATAACCACGAGGGCCAGAATAACCAACACCTTTTTCACCTTGATTTCCTCCTCTACCCTTCGTTTCGCGCCCCCCGCGCGCCCTCCAGAGCGTCCAGGCGGCGGTGCGCGGACTTGGTCGATTGCTCCGCGATGATGAGCCGCTCCTTGATCCCGTCGATCACGTCCGCGATGCCCTGCAAGCGCTGCTCGTTGCGCGCCAGCACCCGCAACAGCTCCTGTACATCGCTCTGGATGTGGATGATGATGGGGCTGTCCTCAATGATGTTTTTCTTGGCCGTGCGCCAGCTGTTCACCGCCGCGAACACACCCCCCAGCGCGGCGATCCCCGCAAACGCCTCCGCGATTGTCACGTCAACCACAATCAGCCATCCTCCTCCGTTGTAAATTGCAGCAGGTCGTCCCGGATGTACCCCTCATGGTACAACCCCCTGCGCACATCATAGCGCACCCGCGTCCAGTCCCCGCCGTAATCCAGCAGGGTCAGCACCGTACCGGGCGGCACGAGCGCGACGACGCCCGCGCCCAGTGCCGGGGCCTTGCGCAGGCGCGCCGCGTCGCCGCGCACCCGGCATTGGTCAGGTTGCAGGTCTGCTGCGGGCGGCGCTGTGTCCTCCGGCACGTGGGTGATGCCGCCGTAGTCCACGCCCAGCAGGTGCGCGGCGTGCGTCCAGCCGTTGGCCAGGGTGGAGGGGTACACCCCGCCCCGGCTTTGGCTGGCGTGCACCACATCGCCTGCCTTGCCCTCCGGCGTCCTGATACCCCGCGCCCCTACGTACAGCCCCACATGATCCATGTGTCCATCCGTGCCCTGACTGCCGCCGGGCGGCCTGGCGTAGTCGATGTACAGCACCGT
>JAITTS010000034.1 GCA_031286995.1 Oscillospiraceae bacterium | reverse complement strand
TGTTACGCTTACCATGACAAGTCGCTCCTTTCGGTTCGGTTGTGGTTTGCTCTTCACTCACCATTTTACCAAACCAATTGCGGCTTGTCCTTTTTTCACTTATCTATTGTACCTCGACATTTGAAACATTTAACAAATTATTTGTAACACTCGGCGATATTACAAATCCGCACAAGCCGGGAGACACCGGGGGGCCAGCCCTTACAGGTCTTCATGTTGCGCCAAGCGTACCCGCAGGCGTGCCCAAAATGCGGCGTGGTCTACGCGCACATTCTCCGCACATTGCTGCAAACTCTCACGCAGCAGCGCATCCAGGGCATCATCGATAATGATTGACATATTATTCCTCCTTTCGCGCGCCCTGCAAGGCTTGGCGCAGCTTGAGGCGGGCGGCGTGCAGGCGCGATTTGATAGTGCTGGCAGGCAGGCCCATCGCTTGGGCAATATCCTTTTCCTTCATATCTAAATAATAGCGCATCACGATGGGCACGCGCAGGTTCTCGCTGAGCGTATCCACGGCGCGCAGCAGACAGGTCTGCTCTTCGCGCAGCAGCAAGGTCTCCTCGGGGCCAGGGGCTCTCTCGTCCGCGCGGTCAATGTAGCCAGATACATCCTCTGTGGGGATGAGACGCGCACCGCGTCGCAACAGCGTGCGCGCCTGGTTGACCACAATGCGGCGCAGCCAGGCATCAAAACGGTCGTGTTCGCGCAGGGTGGGCAGGTGGCGGGTGGTGGATAGCAGGGCCTCCTGCACGGCATCCTCCGCGGCGGCGTGGTCGCGAGTGATCAGGTAGGCCAAGCGCACCAACGGATCAATGCGGCTGGCAAACAGCATACCCTGGGCATCCTGATCGCCTCGACAGGCGCTCTCTAACAAATCTGCATCGTTTCGCATGCCGTGCCCCCTGCGGTTGGTAGGCACAGTTTTGCCAAACGCGCGCTGTTTTAGTCTGAAAAAAGTTGACGAACCTGCCCGCATTCATTACAATAGACACGTTATCCCGCACGGAAAGAAGGTACTCCCATGCGCGTTACCACCAAATCGCTGGCCGTATCCGGTCTGCTGGCCGCTTTGACCGCCGTGGCCACCATGGCCCTGAAGGTGCCTGTACCCGCCACAAGCGGCTACGTGCACCTGGGCGACACGATCATCCTCTTTAGCGCGCTGTTGCTGGGTCCGGCGGCCGCACCGATAGGCGGCGTGGGCAGCGCTCTGGCGGATCTGTTGGGCGGCTACGGCCAGTACGTGCTGCCCACCCTGGTTATCAAGGCGGTGGTAGGGCTGGTGGCCGGGCGCTGGGGCAGGCTATCGGGCAAGGGCGCGCTGGGGCGCAGCGCCGTGGCCTTTGCCGCAGCCCAAACCCTGATGGCGCTGGGTTATTGGGCTTTTGAGTGCCTGTACTACACCCCCGGCGCAGCCTGGGTGGCCCTGGGGCCCAACCTGCTGCAAGGGTTATTTAGCGCCATGCTGGCCCTGGCACTGCTGCCGGTGGCCCGCCGCGTCGCGCCCATGCTGGCCCCGGGCGGGCGGCCGAAATAGAGCGGGCAGTGCCCCTGGCCGCACCTGTGATCGGGCGCTCATCCAGAGAGCCTTCGACGAAGCCAAGGCCCGGCAACAGTCAAGATGAAGCGAAGCGGATAGCACCGGAAGCACCGTACAGGAGGCGTTCCCCATCATACAGATGCACCATGACAGCCGAGACCCTTGGTATCGTTCCCCCGGCGGTGCGTTGCCCTGCGGCGGTACGGCGCGTGTGCGCTTGCGCGCGGTCTCGGATCATCCCCCCCGAGAGGTCACCCTGCGCCTGTGGGATGGCGAGGAAGCGCGTATCCCCATGGCTCTGCTGGGTGCGCTGGATGGCGGCTGGGTCTACGAAGCCATGCTGCCCGCCGGGGATACCCCGCGCACCCTATGGTATCGCTTTGAAGCCCAGGCGGATGACCAGCGCGCTTGCTACGGCAACGCCCAGGATGGCCTGGGCGGCGTGGGCCAGCAAGACGGCGAGGCATCCTACCAGGTAACGGTGTACGATGCGGCCTTTACCCCGCCCCGCTGGCTGTGCGACGGGGTGATGTACCAGATCATGGTGGATCGTTTTTTTAACGGTGATCCCACCGGCGCCCTGCTGCGCGCCAAGGAGGATGTTGCGCGCCACGCGGACTGGTACGAACCCCCCGCGCTGAAGATCGCCCCCAATGGGGATAACCTGGCCGACGACTTTTTTGGCGGCAACCTGGCGGGCATCCGGCAAAAGCTGCCTTACCTGAGAGGGCTTGGGGTGACGGCGCTCTACCTCAACCCCATCTTTGAGTCCGCATCCAACCACAAGTACGATACCGGGGATTATAACCGCATTGACCCCATGTTCGGGGATGAGGAGGACTTTGCTGCCCTGTGCCGGGATGCGCAGGCCCTGGGCATGCGCGTCATGCTGGATGGCGTGTTTGCCCATGTGGGCGCGGACAGCCGCTATTTTAACCGCGCGGGCCGCTACCCGGATGCGGGGGCTTACCAATCCCAAGCGTCCCCCTACTATCCTTGGTTCACTTTTACCCATTACCCGGATGCCTACGCCTGCTGGTGGGGCTTTGACACCCTGCCCCGCGTGCGGGTGATGGAACCAAGCTACCAGCGGTTTGCGCTGAACGGGCCGGATGCCGTGGTGCCCCGCTGGTTGCGTGCCGGGGCCTGCGGGTGGCGGCTGGATGTGGCGGATGAACTGCCCATGCCCTTTTTACGCAATCTGCGTCGCTCAGCCAAGGCGGAAAATGCGGATGCCGCGCTGCTGGGCGAGGTATGGGAGGACGCCACCAACAAGGTGACATACGGCGAGGCCCGCAACTATGCCTTGGGCGACACACTGGACAGCGTGATGAACTACCCTCTCTACGATGTGTTGATGAATTTTTTGTTGGGGTGGGAGGATGCATCCCGCGCCAAGCGCCGGCTGGATGCCCTGGCGGAAAACTATCCCCGCCCCTTCCTTTACTCGCTGATGAACCTGCTGGGCAGCCACGACCGGGCGCGCATCCTGAACGTGCTGGCCGGGTACACTGGGGAGAACGTGCCCAGGCCGGAGAGGGCCGCCATGCGCCTGACGGATGAACAAGCCGCCCTGGGCGCGGCGCGGGTGCGGCTGATGCTGCGCCTGGTGTGCGCGCTGCCGGGCATGCCCTGCGTATACTATGGGGATGAGGCGGGCATGCAGGGCGCGCCGGATCCCTTCTGCCGCGGCACTTACCCTTGGGGGCGAGAGGATGAGAGGCAGGTGGCCTTCTTTGCCGATCAACTGAACCGGCGACGCGGCCTGCCTGTGCTGGCGCGGGGCGATCTGACCTTGCTGGCCCCTGCCCGAGATGCGCTGGTGATTCTGCGGCGCATATCCGGCGGCGTGGATGCGCTGGGCGACCCTGCGGAGGACGCGTTAGCACTGGCGGCGGTCAACCGGGGAGACACCCCGCTAAAGCTCTGTCTGCTTGCCGCACAGGTGGGCTGCGAGGCACTCATAGGGGAGGATGGCGCCCGGCTGTATGCGCGCGACGGAGCCTTTAGCGTTGTGCTTCCGCCGCTGGAAGGCGCACTGCTTGTGGGGGCGTAGGGGCAGCCAAAGCGACAATTGGGCGGTCGCGCCTTGCCGAAAGCCGCGCACAGGGGTATACTGATTTTGTAGCGGGCCGCTGCTCGTTGCCTGCTTTTCACTGTCTATCGTAAGGAGGCATGCCCATGTTTTACTACATGGATTCTACCTGGTTGCTCATTCTGCCGGGCCTGTTGCTATCCATGCTGGCATCCACCTGGGTGCGCGGCACGTACGAAAAGTATGCCAAAGTGCGCGCCAGCCGGGGCATTACCGCCGCCGACATGGCGCGCGAGATGCTGCGGTACGGCGGCGCAGCCGATGTGCAGGTAGAGCGCGTGCCCGGCCAGTTGACCGACAACTACGATCCTCGCAGCCGCGTGCTGCGCCTATCCGATGGGGTGTACGATTCTACATCCATCGCCGCGCTGGGCATCGCCGCCCACGAGACGGGGCACGCCCTACAGCACCAGCACGCCTATGCGCCCCTAGCCCTGCGCTCCTTTTTGGTACCTGCGGTGCAAGTGACATCTCAGGCGGCCATGCCCCTGTTCATCGCGGGGCTCATCTTCTCGTGGCCGCCACTTTTGACCGTGGGCATCGTGTGCTTTGCCGTGGCGGTGTTCTTTTCGTTGGTCACCCTGCCGGTGGAGTTTAACGCATCCGCTCGGGCGTTGGCCGCGCTGGAAGGCGGCGGTTATCTGACCCGCGAGGAGAACGGCCTGGCCGCCAAGGTGCTGCGTGCCGCGTCCATGACCTACGTGGCATCTGCGTTGATGGCCCTGGGGCAGCTCGTCCGGCTGTTGCTGCTCTCGGAAGGCCGGCGGAACAGAAGATAAAAAGGTAAAAAGGCCGGTGGTTGTTCAGGTGTCAATGATGAGTGAAAGAAATCAGACGGCGGCAATCATCTGCAAAGGGGAGCGAAAAGCCAAACAAGTTTTGATACGAGTATTGCTCCAGATGTTATAGATGGCAAGCT
>JAITTS010000030.1 GCA_031286995.1 Oscillospiraceae bacterium | reverse complement strand
CGCCTTTTCGATTCTCTCCAACAACCTTTGACACCATCTCGCTTTTTGTGTTACGCTTATCATGACAAGTCGCTCCTTTCGGTTCGGTTGTGGTTTGCTCTTCACTCACCATTTTACCAGACCAATAGCGGCTTGTCCTTTTTTCACTTATCTATTGTACCTCGACACGCGGGACAAACAGAGGGTTTCAGCGGCCTTTTTTTCGCAAAACATCCTCTCGGGGGCCGTATGCGGGGCGCGGGGCCAGCGTGTACCCCTCCTTTTTCCAAAGGGCAATCCATTCGCGCAGGCGGGCGAAAAAATCCGCGTTGGTTTGGGTGCGCACCAGCATGCCGATCAACTGTTCCGTGGCCTCGGCCAAGGGACAGGATGAGAGCACGCGGCGCACGGCCTGCACACCCTGCAGCTCATCCAGGCCCAGCAGCAGTTCTTCGCGCCGGGTGCCGGATCGCGCCAGGTCGATGGCGGGAAACACGCGCTTTTCGCTGAGGCTGCGATCCAGCTGAATCTCCGCGTTGCCGGTGCCCTTAAACTCCTCAAAGATGATCTCATCCATGCGGCTACCGGTATCCACCAGCACCGTGGCGATGATGGTGAGACTGCCGCCCTCCTCCAAGTTCCTGGCCGCGCCAAAAAAGCGCTTGGGGCGCTGCAGCACGCCCGGGGCCAGCCCGCCCGAGAGCGCACGGCCGCTTTGGGGCGCGGCGGCGTTGTAGGCGCGTGATAGGCGGGTCAGACTATCCATCAGCACCACCACATCCTTCCCCTGCTCTACCAGGCGCTGGGCGCGCTCGTAGACCAGCTCGGATACGCGGATATGGTTTTCCGCCGGGGCGTCAAAGGTAGAGTAGATCACCTCCGCGGGCACGGTACGCTGGATATCCGTCACCTCTTCGGGCCGCTCGTCGATGAGCAGTAGCATCAGGTGCACATCCGGCGCGCCCTGGGCCACGGCCAGCGCGATCTTTTTGAGCAGGATGGTCTTGCCTGCCTTGGGCGGGGCAACGATGAGCGCCCGCTGGCCCAGGCCGATGGGCGCGATAAAATCCAGCATGCGGATGGCCGGGTCGCTCTGGCCGGCCGGCGATTCCAGCGTCAGGCGGCGGTTGGGGTGAATGGGCGTCAGGCTGTCAAAGGCGCGCCTGTCAATGGCCGTATCCGGCGGTTGACCGTTGATGGTCTCCACATACATCAGGGCGCTATAGCGATCTCCCTCGCGCCGCGGGCGGGTCTTGCCCTGCACCAGGTCGCCGTTCTTCATGCAAAAGCGACGAATTTGGGCGATGGAGACATACACATCCTCCCGGCTCGGCGAACAGTTGCGGGCGCGCAGAAAGCCGTAGCCATCCGGCTGCAGCTCCAGCACGCCACCGCCATCGCCGCAGACACCTGCGGCCAGCATCTGGGGCACAGCGGGGTTGGATGTGCCGTACTCCTCATTGTAATAACCCGTACTTCGCGGGATCGGTGCGGCAGGCGGGGTGTCGGCCAGGCAGCGGATGATATCCTGCTTGCGGCTGCCTGCGGGCACCTTAACGGCCTTTTGCCGGGCGATTTTGCGCAGTTCTACCACGGTCAGGCCATCGTAGGCCGGTCTCTCTAATTGTTCCAAGTGGGTTTCAGCTCCTCTCGACGGGCAGGTTTGCACGGGCGACCACAGGCGCGGAAAGTGGACGGGTACAAACAGCATATGCCGCCGAAAAAGGTTTTATTCAGACCGCGGCGCGGCCGGCCCTCGCCGAGTATATCTTTGTTAAGCAGCGCCTTCGCGTGCGGGTTTGTACCGGTGCCGGGGCGGTCGCTACGCCCGCACACCCACCAGCACATCCCTGTTCACCGCCTGCTCTACCCAGTGCGCCATGGCCTCGTAGGGGCCGCCCCTGCACACGGCAAAACCTGCCTGCTCCATCCAGGCCGCCAGATCCTCGCGCTTGGTCGTATAGGTATTGAAGGCCAGTGCCGCCGCACCGCCGGGCAGCAGCGCCTCGCGCCAGGCTGGCAAGGCATCGCGCAACAGGGTCTGCAGGCTTTGGGGTTTCCCGCCATTCTGGGCGGCGTGCTGCACGCCGTAGGGCAAATCTGCCGCCAACAGATGAAAATGCGCGGCGCCCCAAAGAGCCGCGGCATCCCGCGTATCCCCCAGGGCCACACACAGGCTGCGGGTATCCCCCGCCTTGTAATGCTGCGGCGTGTCGGCCAGATCATAACGCCACTGGCGTGCGCCCAGCCTGCCCGCCACAGTCAGGGTATTTTCCTCTTTTTTGTGCTTCATGTGGTGATAAGTGAGGTAGCGGGCGAGAAACTGGTTCAGTTCCCGCACGTCGGCCTTATCCCGCTCAATGCCCGCGCTGTGCCAGCCCCGGCGCAGAGCCAAAAACAGGCTGGTGCCCCGGCCGCATAGGGGATCGAGCAGGCGCAGGGGCTCATCCCCTTGCAGGGCGAACGCGCCGGATGCCAGGGCGGCATTGATCAACAGTTCCGTAAACATTTCATTGGTCTTCCCCTTGTACTTGAGCAGCGCGGCCAAGTCCTCGCCCACGTAGGCGGGGCGATCAGCATCCAGCGGGCAGAGTGCGTCTCCCTGGCGGATGGCCAGCACGTAAGCGGCGCTGTGGCGGCACAGCAGCCGCCAGGCATCCCGGGCAAAATCATCGGCCTCAAAGCACAGCCAATCCCCACCGCCCAGGGTGCGCCAGGTGGCCGACGCCTGCAGCCCCAGGGCGCGCAAGAGCAGGGCCAGCTCCGCCTCTGCCAAGGTCTTCAGGGAGGCCCGGTAGCGGGCATTGGCGTGGGGATATAGCAGAAAGGCGTATTCCATAGCTTCTCCTTCAGTGCGGATTACAGCACGGTGTGACCTACCGCGGCCAAGGCGGCCTCGGCCCGCGCCAAATCCCCCTGCTTGACCAGTATGTAATCGGTGCCATAAGTGGAGACGGCAAACACGGGCACACCCGCATCTCGCAGGATCGCCGTCAGATCCGCCAGGATACCCACCAGGCTGAAATCCAGCGGGCCTTGCACGCCGAAGGCGCGCCAGCCGTCGTCGCGCGCCGTGGCGTTTGAGGGAACGCGATCTGTTGGGCACACCAATGACACCTCATCCGCCGTGCGAACCAGGGCAAAAAAGCCTGCATCCAGGGGCGCGTCACCCACGCCCGCCAGGCGGCAAACGGCCAATGGCTCGGGTAGTTTCCGCAAGATCATGCGCCCTCCGCCTTTCTCAAAAAAACCCTGTCGCTTTGCGACAGGGCCTTGGGGTCATGGGCTAGAATTTGCGCTTGCGTGCTGCCTCTGCCTTCTTTTTGCGCTTGACGCTGGGCTTTTCGTAATGCTCCCGCTTGCGCACCTCGGCCAGTACACCTGCGCGGGCACATTGCCTTTTGAATCTCCGCAGAGCGCTTTCCAGGGATTCATTCTCTCGGATACGGATCTCAGACATGTTCTTATCCCTCCCCTCCGCTCATCTCGGCGACGACCACAACCGAACCGATTTGGAACGGATGGTAACCGTGTGCCTTATTATACCCTACCCCGATTGGTTCGTCAACCCAAAAGAAAAAGCGGGAATGGACAAAAGCTCATCTAAAAGAAATCGAGGGAAGAGAAGGGAACTTCCCCTGCCGCGTGGGAATGCCTGCACCCGTGCTTTGCAAGGCCAACGCGATTGTAGGCTTCAATGAGGACGGCCAGAACGGCTTGCAGGGTTTCTATCTCTCTGGCGAAGCTGCGGCGAGTAAACAGGAGGATGTAGTGCCGCGGCGTTGTACACGCTCAGGTGGTTTGTCAAACGCGGCCTCAATTCACTCTCAAAAAAGCATGCCTGCGGTGCAAAATAATTTGACAACGGGTGCGGCGTCGCGTATCCTAAAAAACAGGATAGGAGGGTGATGGATATGGTTTTTTATATAGGTACTTATACCCATTTGGGTGGCCCGGGCATCGCGGTATGCGAAAGGGATGGGGATGCACTGCGGCTGATCCGCACCGCAGAGTTGGAAAATCCTTCTTATCTTATTTTGAATGCCGCAAAGAATCGGCTGTACGCGGTTTCCGAGGTGGGCGGCGGTGGCGCGGTGGCGGCCTATGCGGTGGACGGGGATGCACTGACCTCACTGGGGCAGCAACCAGCCACCGGAGCCGAACTGTGCCACCTATGCCTGGATGAGGCGAAGGGTTTTCTGTACACCGCCGCCTACGGCACCGGCGTGATTGAGGTCTTTCCGGTCACCCCGGAGGGGCTGGGCCCGGCGGCGCCCGCAGCACGGCACCGCGGTCGCCCCGGCCCGCATCCTTCGCGGCAGGATGGCCCTCACGCCCATCAGGTGACCCGCTTGCCGGGCACGCCGTGGCTGTGCTGTGTCGATTTGGGATTGGATCAGGTGCGCGTTTGCGCGGCTGATCCACGCACAGGCGCGCTGGAAGTCATTTCGCAGCTGGATGCACCGCCGGGTTATGGGCCGCGACATCTGGCCTTCGGCGCGCCAGGCCGGGCATACTTGGCGCACGAATTGGCCAATCGGGTCAGCGCGTTGCGGTACAACGCCGCAGGGCGGCTACACATCGCACAGACGGTATCCACCCTGCCTGAGGATTTTGGGGGCGAAAACACTGTGGCGGCCATCCGGGTATCGCCAGACGGTGGAACGCTGTGGGTATCCAACCGGGGGCACGACAGTCTTGCGGCCTATGCCATTGGGGAAAATGGATTGACGCTTCGGGGTATCTACCACACCGGCGATAAAAACCCGAGAGATTTCGCACTGATTGACGCGCAGACTTTGCTGGTTGCCCACCAGGAGGGGGCTTTGGGGCTTTACCGCTTCGAAGGCGACGCGCTCGTGCGGCGCGCCTGGTTGGATATTCGCGGTGCGGTGTGCGTATGCTTACCTTAACCCGTTCTGCGGAGAGCATACCGGCGAAACGATGGAGGCGACATCGGATATCGAAATTTCCCACTCATTTTTGCGCTTTCTGTATACCGAAGGCTGGCAGCCGTGGATACGCAAAAAGGCCTTGTTGAAGCTTGTTAAATTGTTAAAGCCGCAGGTGTAAGCAATATCCGCGATGCTTTTGGCAGCGGTACGCAGTAGCAGGGCCGCGTACTCAATCCGCTTCTGGGCGATATACTCAAACAGCGCGATGCCGCAATAGCGTTTAAAGACACTGGAAAAGTAGGAGGGGCTCATGCACGCCACCTGCGCAATCTTTTCCAGCGTTAGGCTCTTGCCGATGTTGTAGTCGATATAGTCCATGGTCTTACTGATGCGGTAAAAATCCGGATTCGCATTCGGCCGGGGGCGGGGCTGCAGCTCACAGTAATCGTAGCTTCGCAAAATCTCCAGACATATCCGTTCCAGCAACATTTTGATTTGCAGGTGGTACAGGGGACGCTTTTCCAGCGCCTCGCGTTCAATCTCATGGAAGAGCCGATAGATGACGCCGGTGTCCGGGTTGTCCCGGTTCAGCACATGGCTGAATGTTTCGGTGCGCCGAAAGAACATGGCCAGCAACGGAATGTCATCTATGGCCTTCTCAAACGAGGTGCAAAAAATTTCCGGGTCAAAGTGGATATTCAGATTGTAAATTTGTGAACCCGGGTTGGGTATCAGCTGATGGGGCTCGGTGTTGCTGAGGATAAAAATATCTCCAGGCCGGCTTTCGTATTGCCGCGTGCCAATGCGGTAGGTACCAAGCCCCTCTTTTTGTACGTTGAACTCAAGCATGCGGTGCGTATGCATCTCAAAGTGCTTTCCATAGGAAAGATAATTGTTGTTCAGAATGAAATCTGGGCGCTCCCGTCCGTTGATGTAGACGTATTCGGCCATCTGCCGCCGCTCCCTCTCTTTGCGCGGCAACTTTGTACGCGCCGCGGATTTTTTTAATTATAGTGCATTCACCGCCGGACAGCAAGTGCCCCCTCGCCACAAACAGCAAAAAAATGTAAGAGTTTTTCAAAAAAATGTTTAAGACAAGCGCCTCATCCCTTGCTATAATGAGCATAGTCGAAGTGAATGAAATTTTCTGAAAAATTAAAGATTTTTCTACCAAATATGAGGAGGATATCGAAAATATGTACTACGGAATTCCGGTTTGGATGTTTAAACGGGAGCCGGATTACGAGCAGACGATGCAGACGATCGCCGCATTAGGATTTAAGGGCGTAGAGTTGATCGCCTGGAGCCGCCAAGAGTTGGATGAATATTATACCCCCGAAACCGCCTCCGCGCTAAAGGCTCTGGCGGCCTCGCTGGGCTTACAGATCACCAACTTCAACCACACGCCCAAGTGCATCACCAGCCCGGATGAAGATCTGCGCGCCGCGCGCATCGCGGATTTTAAGCGGGCAATCGACGTAGCGGTGAACCTGGGTGTGCAAAACGTCACCATGGTGTCCCAATACCCCTTCGGCGAGCCCTACGCGGGGTTCATGGATCTGCGCCGCATCGCCGAATTGCAGCAATGGTCTTACGATCACTTTGACCTGAACCGGGATTGGGAAGCCAATTTCGCGTTGTACGCTGATACCATGCGAGCGCTGTGCGGCTATGCCGCCGAACGCGGCGCCCGGGTACTAGTGGAACCCCATCCCTACCGTTTAATTAACTCCAGCGCCTCTATGCTGCGGCTGATCGAACGCGTCGGCTGCGACAACCTGGGCATCAACTATGATCCCAGCCATCTCTTTCCCCAGGGCGATATGCCGGAATGGGCGGTACATATGCTGCGAGGTCGTCTCTGGCATACGCATTTCAGCGACAACGACACGCTCACCAACGTTCACTGGCGGCCCGGCCAGGGCAAGATTAACTGGCGGGCGGTGATGCAGGCGCTGCGCGACATCGGCTACGACGGCGCGATCAACTTCGAATTGGAGGATGTGCCCGGCGCGCCGACGCCCGCTACCGCCGCCCAAGGCCCATCCGAAGCGATGATAACGGAACTGCTGGAAGCCCGCAAATATATCGACGGCGTTTGCGCCGCCATAGACCTGCGCGTGGAATAGCGCGCAGCCTGCCCGCCAAAACTGCGACGCGGCTTCAGCGTCCAGCGATAATTCAGGAAAACAACAAACAGGAGGGAAACACATGAAACGGTATCTGTCTGTGCTCGTGGCGCTGCTCTTGACAGCAACGATGGTTGCCCCGACTGCCATGGCGGAAGGGGATGTGGTGATTACACTGCTGCACGGCAAAGTAGAGATCGCCCCTGCGCTGCAGGCGTATGCCGACGCCTACAGCGCCAAGACCCCCGGCGTCACGGTCAAGATCGAAAGCGTCGGCGGCGGCAACGAGTCCTGGTCCACCGTACTGGCGGCCAAAGCCGCCCAGAAGGATGTGCCGACGATGTTCAACATCGACGGCTACGGCGACTACCTGTATTGGAAGGATTATATCGCCCCGATTGAGGGCGCGACCTGGGCCGAAGATACGGATTACGAACTGACTGTGGATGGACAGGTGTACGGCTTCCCGGTAGCCATTGAAGGCTACGGCCTTGGCTACAACGCAGAGTTGCTTGCAAAGGCCGGCATTGATCCGGCCACACTGACGACCTTCTCCGCGCTTCAGGCCGCCTTTGAGAAGCTGGATGGCATGAAGGAGGAGCTGGGTATAGAGAGCGTATCCGATTTCGGCGCCTCCGTGGCGGGCGGCATGACCGGCAAGACCGGCAATCAGCTCTTCAGCGTCTACTTCGGCGCAGGCCGGGATATCGGCGACAAGAGCTTGGTCGAAAAATTCAACGCCGGCGAGGTGGACAAGGATCGGCTCACCAACTTTGCCAACTACGTGAAACTGCTGGCCGACCACTCCGAGTATGCGTACATGACCACCGGCAACTACGATGACGAGTTGAATCGCTTTGTCTCCCGTAAGTGCGTATTCATCAACGAGGGCAACTGGATCGACCCCTCGCTCAAAGCAAAAAATATCGACTTTGAGTACGGCTACATCAGCACCCCGATTGATGACACCATGGCATACACCGGTCTGTACGCGTTCGCGCCGGCGTGGTATGCTATCTCCAGCACTGCGACCCCGGAAGAGCAGCAGGCGGCCAAAGATTTCCTGAATTCGTTGGTGTACACGCCGGAGGGGCAGGATTACATGGTCAACCAGGCCGGTATGATCGCCGCCTTCAAAAATGTCAAACTCAGCCCTGCAGGCGGTCTGTCCAAGTACCTCTACGAGGCCATCCAGGCCAGCAACACCTATCCCTTTCTGTTTGGGTACATGCCGGCAGGCACAGGCAAGACCATTCTGTGCAACGTCTTTGAGCTCTTCGCACAGGATACCTCCGGCGACGCGCTGACCAATTTTGTCAATGACATCGCGGCCGTCTCAACTGACATCGCCACCCGGTAAGCGATATTCGTCCCTTTTGCGGAAAAGGCCGTCCCAGCGCCGGCCTTTTCCGTTCCCTCACACCCCCGCTGTTTCGCCGGTCGGGCCTGGCGGCTGCGACGCCGCGAAAGGAACGCGCAATGAAAAGAAACCTGCTCTGGGATTTTGCCTTTTCCCTGCCCTGCTTTTTGGCCTTTCTGTTGGTCATCCTCTGCCCTTTTTTCCTAGGGGCATGGTATTCCTTTACCGATTGGAACGGCATCAATTACACGGTAAACTTTGTAGGCTGGGCGAACTACCGCAATATCTTTTCCTCGCCCCAGTTTCTGTTCTCGCTGTACCAGACACTGCTGTACGCGCTGCTGGATGTGGTATTTATTCACGTAGTCGCCTTCGGCCTGGCGTTGCTGGTCACTTCCCGGGTGCGACTGCGCAACGTGTACCGCGCGGGTTTCTTTTTGCCGAATCTAATTGGTGGCATCGTGTTGGGCTTTATTTGGCAGTTCATGTACAAAGATTTCTTCACCGCCATCGGCAAGCTGCTGGATATCCCGGGGATGAAGACCTCGCTCATCAGCAGCGCGAGCACCGTGGTGCTCGGCATGTCCCTGGCAACGACGTGGCAGTACGCCGGGTACATCATGCTCATCTTTGTGGCGGCCATTCAGGGCGTGCCGCAAGAGGTGCTGGAGTCGGCCGCGGTGGATGGCGCGGGCGCCTTCACCCGCGTGCGAAAGATCTTAATCCCCATGATGCGCAACGCTTTCACCATCTCGCTGTTCCTGGTGATCACCACTTCTTTTAAGCAGTTTGAGAAAAATTTGACGCTGACCAACGGCGGCCCCGCCACGCGCTTTTTGGGCAAAGTGGTGCAGGGCGGGTCGCTGGTGCCGCTGACCATCTACAACGAATCAGTCTCCGCCAACAACCTCTCCAAGGGTCAAGCCATGTCGGTGGTGTTCTTTCTGGTGTTGGTGCTGTTTTCACTCATGCAGGTGGTGGTCAGCAAGCGCAAGGAGGTGGAGCAGTGATGGCGCAAGCGACAATGCGCAGGCGACGGCGCGGCATCGGGCTAGAGGTCTTGGGGGGCCTGCTGCTGTTGGTCTGGATGATCCCGCTGGCCATTGTGTTCATCAACGCCAGCAAGACCTACGGCGAGGTGACCGCCAACCCTCTGGCGCTGCCCGCGCATGCGGGGGCCTTCCTGGATAACCTGCGAGCCGTCTTTACCGACCGAACCACCGATTTTGCCGGCGCTTTTTGGGATTCCTTTCTGGTGACCGCCCTGTCGCTGGCGACGATCGTGCTGTTTGCCTCCATGCAGGCCTGGGTGCTGGTGCGGCGTAAAACGCGGCTATCGGCCGCCGCTTTCTTTCTGTACGTGGCGGCCATGGTCATCCCCTTTCAGGTCGTCATGTATCCCATGATCTATTTTTTCCGCAGCCTGGGTGAGTTCTTGGGCCTCCGCCTGCTGGATACTCACCATGGCATCGTATTCGCTTACCTCGGGTTTGGCTGCTCCATGTCGGTGTTCATTTTTCACGGGTTTATCAAGAACATCCCTTTGGCACTGGAGGAATCGGCCACCATCGACGGGTGCTCCCAAGGCAGGCTGTTCTTCTCCGTGGTTTTTCCGTTGCTGCGGCCAGTCTGCCTGACCGTGATGATCCTGCAGGGCATCTGGATTTGGAACGACTATCTGTTGCCCGTCATGATGCTCGGCACAAACGGCCGTGTACAGACCGTACCAATCGCCGTCAAGATGTTCGCTGGCACCTATATCAAGCAATGGAACCTGATCCTGGTCACCACGGTGCTGGCCATGCTGCCGGTGATTGTATTCTTTTTGTTTGCGCAAAAGTACATTATCAGAGGCGTCATTGAGGGCGCATTGAAATAACGCGCGCATACGCCGCGCTGTGATGAAGGACAAGAGGGATCATGATCAAGATTACCGATATCCGGGCCACCATTACTTGCCCGGATGACATGAACATAATCGTCGTCCGCGTGGATACCAACCAACCGGGGCTGTACGGCCTGGGTTGTGCGACCTATGCCCAGCGCTGCTGGGCCGTGGCGGCGGATATCGAAAAGCACATTCGGCCGCTGCTGATCGGGCGCGACCCTCGCAACATCCAGGATCTGTGGCAGATGATGCACGTAAACGGTTATTGGCGAAACGGGCCGGTGGTCAACAGCGCCCTGGGCGGGATCGATATGGCGCTGTGGGATATACAGGGCAAGTTGGCTGGTATGCCGGTCTACCAGCTGCTGGGCGGCAAGTGCCGAGAGGCGGCGGCCGTGTATCGCTACGCCGCAGGCGCCGACAAAGAGGCGGTGCTGGAACAGGCACAGCGCTGGTGGTCCGAGGGTTATCATTACATTCGCTGCCAGATATTGCCGAAGTATTGCAGCCCGGAATCCACGCTGTGGCGCACAGAGCATCCCAACGACGGCTTCCACTGCGATCCGCTGAAGTACCTGCGCACCAACGTGCAAATGTTCGAGTACATCCGCGAAAAGATGGGTTTTGATGTGCAGTTGCTGCACGATGCGCACGAGCGCCTGCTGCCCTCGGATGCCCTCCGCTTTGCCAAAGAATTGGAGCCGATCCGCCTATTCTTCCTAGAAGACCTGTTTTCCCCGGAACAGGGCGAATCCCTGCGAAGGCTGCGGGTGCAATGCGCCACCCCCATCGCCCAGGGCGAGCTGTTTGTTGGCCCCAACGACTGGCTGCATCTGGTCAAGGATCGGCTGATCGACTTTATGCGCGTGCATCCCAGCATGATCGGCGGCATCTCCGCAGCCATCCGGTGCGCGCACGTATGCGAGGCCTTCGGCGTTCGCATGGCCTGGCACGGGCCGATCGACATGTCGCCCATCGGCCACGCGGCGCAGATGCACATGGATCTGGCGATCACCAACTTCGGCGTACAGGAATGGCCGGGAATGAACGATGCCATGCGGGATGTATTCCCCGGCACGCCCGAACTGCGCAACGGATACGGCTATGTCAATAACGAACCGGGTTTCGGTGTGGGCTTTAACGAGGCCGCGGCCCGGAAGTATCCCTACCGGGAAGTGGATTGGCTCTGGACACAGTACAGAAACCAGGACAGCACCATGCTGTGGCCCTGACGCAACCAAATCAAAAAAATCGGAAAGGATTCTCCCCATGCAGAAAACCAGAATCGGTGTGATCGGAACCGGCGGCATTTCCTCGCTGCACCTGAACGCGTACAAAGCCCATCCTCAAGCGGAGATTGCGGCGCTGTGCGATCTGTCGACGGATCTGCTGGCGCGGCGCGGGCGGGAGTACGGCGTGGCCCCTGCGCATTTATACGCGGATTACCATGAGATGCTGGCCCGAGAAGATCTGGACGCGGTATCCGTATGTACCTGGAACAGTCAGCACGCGCCCTGCACGCTGGCGGCCCTGGCATCCGGCGCCCACGTGCTGTGCGAAAAGCCGATGGCCATGAGCGCCGAGCAGGCGCGGGCAATGCAGGCGGCGGCGCTGACCGCCGGCAAGTTGCTGATGATCGGCTTTGTGCGGCGTTTCAGCAGCGACTATGAGATTTTGAAGGATTTTATCGACCGGGGCGACTTCGGCGAGCTGTACCACGCCAAGGCCGTATACCTGCGGCGCAAGGGCTGCCCCGGCGGTTGGTTTGGCGAAAAGGCGCGCGCCGGGGGCGGACCGCTGATCGACCTGGGTGTGCACGTGATTGACCTGACGCGATACCTGATGGGAAATCCAAAGCCGGTCTCGGTGTACGGCGCTACCTTCCGCAAACTGGGCGCGCGTGAAAACATCAAATCCAAGCCAGCCTATGTCGCGGCCAGCGCCACGGCGCACGATATCTGCGATGTGGAGGACTTTTGCACCGCGATGATCCGTTACGACAACGGCGCGGTGGTTAATCTGGATGCCAGTTTCGCGCTGAACCTGAAGAAAAACGTGTCGCGCATTGAACTGTTCGGCACCCAAGCAGGCGCTAAGCTGGAACCGGAACTGGAAATTTACAGCGAGTGGAACGGCCATATGACCGACGTGACGCTCACCCCTCAACTGCCCCTTAGCATGGACGAAATGTTCGCCAAAGAGATTGACCATTTCCTCCGCTGTATACGCGAGGGTATCCCCTGCCGCAATACCGCAGAAGACGGCATTGAGCTTATGCGGATTCTGGATGCGATTTATCAATCCGCGGAAACCGGGCATGAGGTCATTCTGGCATCATCACCCAGTGCGGCGGATGCGTGAGCGTACGCTGCGGAAGAGGGCGAAGCATGCGGAAAATTCACATCACCGGCGGATTGTATCTGAGCGACATCGCGCTAGGGCATTCCGGCCGTGGCACGGCGGATAAGCGGGAGGAAGCCTTTCGGATCATGGATCGCTACCTGGCTCTGGGCGGCGATACCTTTGATTCGGCGCGGGTGTACAGCGACGGCGAGGCGGATCGCGCCTTCGGCCAATGGCTGCGCAGCCGGGGCGTCGCGCGCGAATCTGTGCGCTACGTTACCAAGGGCAGCTTTCCGCCCCCCGACCGGATGGAGGTTTCACGTCTGTCCTCCGCCGAAATCGCGCGGGATCTGGATGAGTCCCTGGCCCTCTCGGGGCTGAACTTCTCAGATTTGCATCTGTTGCATCGGGATGACGTGCGCATCCCGGTCGAGGCGCTTGTGCCGCGCTTGGATGCCTTGGTTCGGACTGGCAAGACGCGGGCGGTAGGGGTATCGAACTGGACGGCTCCGCGCATCGCGGAAGCGAACGCCTTTGCCCATGCCAACGGCCTGACGTCAATCGTCTGCAGCCAGCTTCTGTTCGGTCTGGCTCAGACGACGCCCGCCGCCACCGGGGATTTGACCCACGTGGTCATGGACGATGCGGAGCGCACCTGGTATCTGGACAGCGCGCTCCCCGTCATGTGTTTCGGCACCCAAGCACGGGGCTGGTTCGCCGCGTGCGCCGCAGGCAAAGCACCCAAGGAGAGCCCAAAACAGTATTATGACCGTCTGCCGGAAAACCGCCGCCGGCTGGCGCGGCTCACTGTGCTGGCGCAGGCGCTCGGGCAACCGATGCCGGCGGTCTTACTCGCCTATGTGCGGGATTGCGGGCTGCGAAGCTCGGCGCTGATTTCCTTCTCCGGCGTAGCGCAGTTGGAGGAAGCGCTCCGGACTGACGCCTTTCGCCTGGCGCCGGCACAAATCGCCTACCTTGAGCGCGGGGGCACAGCCGCAGAACGATTCGATCCGCTATCTGCAACAGAGGAGGTCAACCCTTGATGACATGCAAGCAAGACGCGCAGACCGACCTGATCACCCTTTCCAGCGTGGGCGTGCGCATCGCACCGGTCGCCCGCGGCAGCGTGCATACCGGCAACCTGTACGAGATGCAGGCGACCAGCGCGGAGACCAACGTGCTGAGCGTTGGTGCTGCGCTGGGGTTGTCGGCCCGGGTGTTGACCCGGTTTGTGGCAGGCAGCCCGATCGCGCTTTGGATTCGATCGGATCTGCGCAGGCGGGGTATCGTTTGTGAGGGGCCGGATGTACCACAAGGCGGGCCCTGGGGGTTTCGGCACCAATTTAACATCGCCGACAGCGGATTCGGCGTGCGCGGTCCCCGCGTGCTGAACGACCGGGCCGGGGAGGTCGGGCTGACCCTGAATCCGACGGATTACGATCTGCATCGGCTCTTTCAGGCGGAAGGTTGCCGCGTGTTGCATCTTTCCGGGTTGGTGGCCGCCCTTTCTGCCCAGACCGCTGCCTGCTGCCTGGTGGTGGCGCGCGCCGCGAAGGCCGCAGGCACCAAAATCTCCTTCGATCTGAATTACCGGGCCTCCTTTTGGAAGGGCAGGGAGACGGAGCTTCGGCAGGTCTTTTTGCAGATTGCATCCATGGCGGACATTCTGGTGGGCAACGAGGAGGATTTTCAGCTTGCCCTGGGCATCAAAGGCCCGGCGGCCGGTGGCCGCGCCATTGAGGATCAGGCGGAGGGGTTTCGGCAGATGATCCGCCGTGCCCAAGCGCAATACCCAGGCACATCGGTGTTCGCCACCACCCTGCGGGAGGTGGTAACCGCCAATACACACCGGTGGGGGGCGTTGATGCTGGCAGAGAACACGTGGTACGCGGAACCGTTGCGCGACATTCCAGTTTTCGATCGCATCGGCGGCGGTGACGCCTTTGTGGGCGGCCTGCTCTACGCGATGCTGCGAAACTGGCCTGCCGAACAGTGGCTGCAATTCGGTTGGGCCACTGGCGCGCTGACCGTTGCCTCGGCCTATGACTACGCGACGCCCGCGGATGAAGAGCAGGTGTGGAACGCCTACACGGGCGATGCCCGGGTGCGGCGATAGCGCCCAGGGCGCCAACACAAACCAGCAAAGGGCAAGGGATTGTTATGACAAAAGCTGATTTCGGGATCATTGGCTTGGCGGTCATGGGGGAAAATTTGGCGCGCAACCTTTTGAGCAAGGGCATCAAAATCGCAGTATACGACCGGGCGCCGGATCGGACGGTTCGCGCTTTTCTCCAACGTTGCGGCGCGGAGACGGCTGGCGCGTATTCTCTAGCGGAGCTGACGGATAGTCTGGCGCGGCCGCGCATGATTTTGATGATGATCCGCGCAGGCAGCCCGGTGGACGAGGTGATTGGGCAGTTGCTGCCGCTGCTGGAGCCCGGGGATATTCTAATTGATGGCGGCAATTCCAACTTTCGCGACACCATCCGCAGAACGCGGCTGGTGGAAAGCTACGGCCTGCTGTATGTAGGCATGGGCGTATCCGGCGGGGAGGAAGGGGCGCTGAAAGGCCCCAGCCTGATGCCCGGCGGTTCACCGGCCGCCTGGCCGCACATCCAACCGATCCTGCAGGCGATCGCAGCCCAGGCAGATGGCGTACCCTGCTGCGATTGGGTGGGCCGGGATGGCGCGGGGCACTATATCAAGATGGTGCACAACGGTATCGAATACGGCGATATGCAGCTGATCTGTGAAGCATACGACCTGATGCGCACGCTGTTGTGCATGCAGCCGGAAGAGATGGCGCAGGTGTTTACCGCTTGGAATGACGGTGTGCTGAAAAGCTACTTGATCAAGATCACGGCGCAGATCCTGCAGATGAAGGACGCCGACGAAAGCGCGCTGGTGGACAAGATACTGGATGCCGCCGGGCAGAAGGGTACCGGCAAATGGGCGTGCGCCGAAGCTCTGCAGGAAGGGGTGCCTCTGCCTTTGTTCGCCGAGGCGGTGTTCGCGCGATGCTTAGCGGCGAACCGGGATCAGCGCCTGCGCTTAAACCGCGCTTTGCCGATCGCTACGTCCACCTTTGCGGGGGATCGGGCAGCGTTGCTGAAGGATCTGGAACAGGCGCTGTACGCGGCTAAGATTCTTTCCTACGCGCAGGGTTTTTCTTTGATGCGCGCCGCAGCGCGTACGCACAATTGGGGGCTGCGGTACGGCAGCATCGCGCTGCTGTGGCGCGGTGGCTGCATCATCCGCAGCGCCTTTCTGGGAAAGATCAAGGAAGCGTTCGATCGCGAACCCGATCTGGAAAACCTGATGCTGGACGAATACTTTGCACGGGCGCTGCAGCAAGGCCATGCGGGTCTGCGCGCCGTATGCGCGGCGGCCGCACTGCATGGTGTGCCTGCGCCTGCCCTGCAGAGCGCACTGGCATACTTTGATGCTTGCCGATCGGCACGGTTGCCCGCCAACTTGCTGCAAGCCCAGCGGGACTACTTTGGCGCGCACACCTATGAACGGGTGGATGAACCGCGAGGCGCATTTTTTCACACCAACTGGACCGGCGAGGGCGGCGATACCTCCGCCACCGCGTATTCTGTGTAGGCGCCGCGTTTGTAAACAGCGAGCCGCGCGAAACAAATGCGCCGCCGAAGCTCACGATTGAGCCGCTCAGCGGCGTTGTAGGTGCGTAGCCGTGACCCGTGTGCGCGCATGCCAAAGCCGGCGTTTACCCCATCTGCCCGCTCAACTGCGCGCCGCCCAGCACGTGCAGGTGCAGGTGGTGCACGCTTTGCGCCGCATGCAAGCCACAGTTGATAACCACGCGATAGCCGCCCTCACTGAGACCGAGATGTTCTGCCACCCGGGCCGCCGCCCGCAGCAGCGCGCCCAATTCCTCGTCGCCCAGAGCCTGCGCCAGGTGCAGGTTACCCACATGCGCCTTAGGCACCACCAGCACGTGCACAGGCGCTTGGGGCGCGATGTCGTAAAAGGCCAGCACGCTGTCATCCTCGTACACCTTTTTGCCGGGGATATCCCCGGCCACGATTTTGCAGAACAGACAATCCGGCATGGCTTCTTCCTCCTTATTTTTGGTCTGCGCACAGTTCGCCGAGCGCCTCTTCACCTTGGCGCGCCAGCAACCGCGCGGGTTGAATGGCCCCTAGCTGCCCGCCCCGCGCCCGCACGCGCACATACTGCGGCGTGTAGCCCAGGGTGTCACAGCCCGGCGCGTCCTCTTCCCACAGCACGGGCTGCACGGTGCCCACCAGGCTTTCGATATAGGCGCGCTGGAGTGCCTCGCCCTGCGCAATCAGCGTGCGGGCACGCGCCGTCCGCAGGGCCTTGGGCACCGCGCCGGGCATTTGGACCGCCGTGGTGCCCTGCCGCTCCGAATAGGGAAAGACGTGCAACCGCGCAAAGCGGGCGCGCGCTACAGTATCCTGGGTCTGCGCGAACTCCGCCTCTGTTTCACCGGGGAAGCCGGTCATCACATCCGTGGTGATGGCCGCTTGCGGGAAGGCGGCGCGCAGGCGCGCGCAGGCATCCAGAAACTCAGCGGCGGTGTAGCGCCTGCCCATACGCCGCAGCACGGTGTCGCTGCCACTCTGCAGCGCCAGGTGAAAGTGAGGGCACAGCTTGGGCAAATCCGCCAGTGCATCCACAAAGGCCTGGGTGGCGATTAGCGGCTCCAGGGAACTGAGGCGCACCCGCTTGATCCCCACCGCGCCATGCACGGCCCGGATAGCATCCAGCAGGCCGGCTTCTCCCCCCCAATCCTTGCCGTAGGATGTGACATGGATGCCGGTGATAACGATCTCGCGGAAGCCTTGCGCGCCCAGGCGGCGCGCCTCCGCCGCCACCTCGGCCAGCGGGCGCGACCGCACGGGGCCCCGGACGCTGGGGATGACGCAATAGGTACAAAACCTGTCGCAGCCCTCCTGAATCTTCAGCACAGCCCGCGTGTGCCCATCCAGCGCGGTGACGGCCAGCGCCTCAAAGGGGGCCTCTGTCAGAGCATCCACCGCCACCAAAGCGATATCCTCCGCCATGGCGCGGTGCAGCAACTGCACCACCTCGCCCCGGCGCTGCGTGCCCAACACCAGGCGCACACCGGGTGCGCACAAGCTCTGCCCCGCGCGCTGGGCCAGGCAGCCCGCTATCACCACCGCCGCAGCCGGGTTGCGGCGCAGGGCGCGGCGCACCGCTTGCATGGATTTTTTATCCCCCATGCCGGTAACGGTGCAGGTGTTGATCACGTACACATCCGCGGCGCCGTCAAAGTCTGCCTGGCCGTATCCGGCGGCCAAAAACTGTTCCAGCATGGCCTGGGTATCATACTGGTTCACCTTGCAGCCCAAGGTACAAAAGGCCACGGTGCGCAACGGATCACCCCTTATTCCATATCCCCGCAAATCGTCATCACCGCCGCCACGGCGGCCACCGCCGCTGTCTCGGCCCGCAGAATGCGCGGCCCCAGCGTCACGGTTCTGGCGCCCCGGGCGGTCAGGGCCGCCATTTCTTCTTCTGCCATGCCCCCTTCCGGCCCAATGACCAAGGCCAGCCGCGCCGGCGTCTCGTCCAAGGCCCGTGCCAGGCTACCTGTCGTGGCGCCTTCCCAAGGTACAAGCGCCACATCCTGCTGTGCCAGCAGGAGGGCAAGGCCGCCCCAATCCACCGGCGGCAGAATGCCCGGCACCCGCGCCCTGCCGCACTGCTTGGCCGCCTCCCGCGCGATGCGCTGCCACCGCTCCAAAGCGCGCCCGCCGCCATCCTGCGCCACGCATCGCCGCATGCGCACAGGCTGCACGGCATGCACGCCCAGCTCTGTACACTTCTGCACGATCCAATCCATCTTATCGCCCTTCACCAGGCCCTGGCACAGGGTAAGGCGCAGGCGAGGTTCGCCATCCGCCAGAAGGGCACGCACAATGGCGCGCGCGCCCTGGGGCGACACCTGGGTCAGCGCGGCCGCCCAGCGGGCCTGGCCATCCAGCAGTTCAACAGCCTGACCGGGGGCCAAGCGCAGCACACGGGCCGCGTGCTGGGCCTCATCCTGGGGGAGCGCCACCTCGCGCCCGATTTCGCAGGGTTGCGCCGCAAAAAAACGATGCATGGTTCACCTCGCTTGAGTGCGCGCGGCCAGGCAAACCCATTCGCCCCTGCGCAACTCCCCATCCACCGCGTACCCGGCTTGGATCAGCGCCCGCCGCACATCCGCTTCCCGATCTCGGATGATACCGCTGCACAGCAGCACGCCACCGGGAACGATACGGCGGCGCGCAGGCCCCGCCAAACGAATAATCACATCCGCGATGATGTTGGCCACCACCACCTGCGCCACCGCACCGGTCTCTGCCAGCAGATCTCCCGTCACGGCGCGCACGCGATCCGCCACACCGTTTCTCGCGATATTTTCTCTGGCCACCTTGATGGCATCCGGATCGATATCAATGGCCAACACATCCCCCGCGCCCAGCAATGCAGCGGCAATGGCCAGTATGCCCGTGCCCGTGCCCACATCGATGCAGGCGCAGCCCGGGGTCACGTGGCGCTCCAGCATTTCCATACACATCCAGGTGGTCTCGTGGGTGCCCGTACCAAACGCCATGCCCGGATCCATCTGCAGGATGAGGTCACCCTTCTGCGGCGCGTAGGCTTCCCAAGATGGCTTGACCACCAGGCGTTCGCCCACCCGAAAGGGCTTGTAATGCCGCTTCCAATTTTCGGCCCAATCCTCCTCGCGCACAGCGGCGCGGGATACGGCCAAGCTGCCCAGGGGCAGGCCGATATCCGCCAGGGCCAGCGTAACCAGCTTCTCTTGCAGCAGGGCCAGGGTCTCCGGTGCCTGGGCATCCGCAGGAAAGTAGGCGATCACCCGCACATCTTCCCCCATCCCCGCCAAGATCCGCTCGTCCAGCAAATCCCACATGCCATCGCTCTGGCGCATGTTCAGCACATCCTGCCGATCCTGTATAGCGGCGCCTGCAGCCCCCGCATCACAGAGCAACTGGGCTACGATATCCGCGCCCTCGGTGGTGGTGCTGACTGTCACTTCCATCCAGTCCACTGTGTCATCATCCCTCATGCATGCATAAAAGCGCCCGACCGACAGCGGGCGCTTTATTATACCGTATGGATGGGATACCTGTCAAAACGGTAGCGACGGATACAGGGGCGGTATGGGCGGGCAAACGGGGTGGCAATCCTGCCGACAGACGGGCTCGGGACGCACCAGGTAGGCCTCCACGCACACTTCCAGACAAACAGGGGCCTCATTGCCGCAGGTAGGCGCAGGGGCACGGGCTAAGCGCACGGCGGGCACCACCACCCAGCGGTATCGCCAGCACTCCTCTCTGGGGCAGCGGAGGCGCCCCCGCACCCGCACCCATAGATCGCTGCGGGCTGCGTGCAGGCAATCCGCCCCGTCGCGCAGGGTGATATCCAAAGGGATGTGTACGGATAGCACCAATCCTTTGGGGTCGCAGGCTGCAGGCGGTTCCTCTTGCCAATCCGGGGGTACCGGGGCGGCGCAGACCCGGCAGAGCGTGAAAGGTGGATGGGCGTCGCAAGGGATATCCGCAAGCGGCAAGCAGGCTTCAAAATTGCGCACCCATTCACGGCCAAAGCAGACAATCTTGGGCAGCAGATAATCACCCCCGCTGCCGCAGGCGTGGGCAGGGGGCGCGGCGTGACAGCGGCAGTTCGCCATGGGCAGGCCGCAAGCGGCACAGCACGCGGCGCGGGCCTTGCAGCGCTCGCACGCGCAGTTGGGGCAACAGGTATGTTGCATAGGCTTCCTCCTCCGGGCGGCGCAGGGCGTGCCCAGGGTAGCCTATGCGCTGAGCGCATAAGGGGTTCCGCCTCACTCTCCCGCCAGCGTATGCATCCAGAGCCCTTGCTGCCAGTTTGCGCCGGGCCACAGCGGCGGGGGCGGCCAGGCCGGGCCGGGCCACAGGGCCGCCACCTGTGCGGTCTCTTGCCCGGCCAGGCGCACGCCCAGGCCTGGCCGCCTGGCATCCGCAGGCAGAACCAGCCGCCAATCGCCCATCACTATCACCTGCTCCTCCCTTGTCAGCGCCAAAAAAACCTGCCGCCAGGCCTCCCATGCCTGGGGCCATGCCCAGTCGATCTGGGGGGATGGCGCTTCGTCCGAGGTTGGCGATGCTTCCGTAACGGTCGCTTCTTTCGCAACCAACGCTGTTTCTGCGGCGCTTGGCTCTTCTCCCGTTTTCTCAGGCACTTCTTCCGCCAAAACCTGCACTCGCCGGGGCCTCTCTCTGGCCTCGGCCTCAAAGGCCCGGGCCATGGCCTGCAGCTGCTCCGGCGCCCGGGGGCGCGTATCCGGCAGCAAGCCATAGGCCAGCAGCGTTCCCGTGGCATCCAGAATCAACACGCCCGCCAAGGCGGCATCTGCGGGCAAGGGCAACGCATCCCCCGCGTCCCCAGCCGCTGAAACGGCCAGCCAGCCGGCCGCCCGCAACGCGGATGCTTCCTTGCTTAGCCACAGCAGGCGCACCCGCTCCCTTGGCGGTAATGCCCGCAGGTGGCAGCGCAGCGCGCTCTGCTCCCGCCGCCGTTCCCAGATCACAAACCCTGCGGATCGCCCGCCCGGCGCGCGCACAGGCAGCGTTTCCCTGCGATAATCCATGGTCTTCACCTCCCTTCATCTTATGGGCATGCGCCGCGGCGCATGTTGGGCAAAGCCAAGCGCTTCGAGCTAATTCTTGCACCCACACCTTCTCGCGCTCTCAGACCGTGCTGCCGCGCCGAACTGCTCTTTACGCGGGAGGGCGCATCGTGTATAATATTATCGAAAATATATTGCTCAATTTATTCTGTGAAAGGAGGCGGTTCTGGCGTGCAGGCCTTGCCCTGCCCACGCGCATCCCGGCGGTGGGCCGCGGGTACGCTGACCGCGCTGGCCACGCTGCTGGCCGCTACAGCGGCCCTGGTGGCGACGGTAGATCCCTTTCAATGCTACCGCCGCGCCGCCTTCTACACACCGCTCATCGATGAAGCGGCGCAGGCCTACTACAACATCGGTCTGGCGCGCAACTATCCCTACGATACGCTGATGCTGGGCTCATCCATGGCGCAAAACGCGCGTCCCTCGGATGTGGAGGCCGTCTTCGGCGGGCAGGCCATCAACATCCCCTTCAGCGGCGGATCCTTGCGGGCGGATGCGCTGATGCTGCAGGCCGCCTTTGCCACCCGTCCCCTGGCGCGGGTGTTGCTGTGCCTGGATGACTTTGCCATGGCCGCGCCCGCGGATACCGTGCCCGGAGAGTTTCCCGTCTACCTGTATGACCAATCTCTTCTCAACGACGCCCCTTATCTGCTCAACACCGCGGTGCTCGAACGCATTTGGCGCCTGTACCTTACCTACGCCCGTGGCGAAGCGCCGGCTTGGCTGGATTTGGATGACCTGTACGCCTGGGATACCCGCGCGCGCTATGGGCGGGATCGCGTGATGACCAGCATCGCCATCCCCCGCACCCAGGCCCCTCAGGGCCCGGCGCAAGCGGATGCGGCCAATCTGCGCGCCAACCTGGATGAGAACCTGCTGCCCTACATCACAGCCCACCCTGAGACCCGGTTTCTCTTCTACTTTCCGCCCTACAGCCAGCTGCTGTGGTATGTCTACCGGATGAATGGCAGCCTGGAACGCTTGCTCTTCAACCGCGCCGCCTTTGCCCAGGCCCTGCTGACCTACGATAACGTGCAGGTGTTTGACTTTCAGATTAACGAGGAATGGGTCTGCAACCCGGATCTGTACAAGGACTATCAGCACCATAACGGGGATATCAACGCGCAGATGATTGCCGACATGGCGACCGGACGCTTTGAGGTGACATCCCCCATTCGGCTAAGCGCGCACAACGACCGCCTGCGCGCTCTGGCCGCCGCCTTTACGCCCCCCACAGAGGAAGAACTGCAGCAGATGCGCCGCCGCGTCGCCCAGGAATAATCCCTCAGCCCACACAAAGGAGGCCTCGCCGCCCGTGCTGTTTAACTCTTACCTCTTTATCTTAGGCTTTTTGCCCCTCGCGCTGCTTGGCTATTTCGGCCTGAACCGCTGGCGCAAACACCTGCTCGCCAAGGTGTGGCTCGTTGCCTTGTCGCTGGTGTTCTACGCCTACTTCAACACTTCCTACTTGGCCATCATCCTCATCAGCATATTGGGCAACTACTTGCTCAGCCGCTGCATGCTGGGGAACGCCAAGGCCTGGGTACGCAAGCTGTGTTACGGCGCGGGGCTGCTGGGCAATCTGGGTGTACTGGGCTACTATAAATACTACAACTTTTTTATCGCCAACATCAACGCAGCCTTTGGGGCCGACTTTACGCTACATCGCTTGGTGTTGCCGCTGGGTATCAGTTTTTTCACCTTTCAACAGCTTTCCTACGTCATCGATAGCTACCGCCGCAAGGTGCCCCGCTACAGCCTGGTGGATTACGCCCTGTTCGTCACCTTCTTCCCCCAGTTGATCGCCGGGCCTATCGTGCTGCACAGCGAGATTGTGCCGCAATTTGAGGATCCGCGCAACCGCACCTTCAACTTTGATAACTTCGCCCCCGGTCTGTACGCCTTTGGTCTGGGCCTAGCCAAGAAGGTGCTGGTGGCCGACACCTTCGCCAAGGTGGTGGACTACGGCTTTGGCGCGGCCGGCCTGAACACACCGGAGGCCTTCTTTGTGGTGCTGGGCTTCGCCCTGCAGCTTTACTTCGATTTTTCCGGCTACTGCGACATGGCACTGGGCCTGGGCAGAATGTTTAACATCCACATTCCTCTCAACTTCAACTCCCCCTACAAATCGCTCAACATCCGTGAATTTTGGACACGCTGGCACATGACGCTCAGCCGCTTTTTCTCTCAGTATGTGTACCTTCCCCTGGGCGGTAGCCGCAAGGGCCTGGCCCGCACCTGCCTCAACCTCGTTGTGGTCTTTGCGCTGAGCGGCCTATGGCACGGCGCGGGGTGGATGTTCCTCATCTGGGGTCTGCTGCACGGCGTGGCCTCGGCCCTGTATCGCCTGACACGTAAGCCCTACGATGCGCTGCACCCCGCGCTACAATGGCTGCTGACCTTCGGTTTTGTGTGCCTGACGTGGATAATCTTCCGTGCGCCCTCCATGGCCGTGGCCCTGCGCGTCTTCGGCAGCCTCTTTGCCATGGATTTTGGGGCGGTGGCCCCCGCCATCACGGATGCGTTTAAACTGCCCTTCGGCGCGCTTGCGGGGTGGAGCAGCACACTGGCCATGCTGGGCTACGCGGCGGCCATGCTGGCAGTGCTGGGCTGCCCCAACACCGCAGAATTGACCGCCCGCTTCAGGCCCACTTGGCGCACCGGCCTGGCGACGGTGCTGTGCGTGTTTATATCCGTGTTGTCGTTATCCGGCGTCAATGTGTTTTTATACTATAACTTTTAAGCGGCCCCATGGCCCAAGGAGGCGTTGCTGTGTACAAGCGCTGGGCACTTGCTTCTCTGGCCGTACTGGCTGCGTTACTGCTGGGCACGGCTGCCGTCACCTTCGCGGTGGATCCCTTTCAAAACTACCGCGCCGCCGCCTGGTTTACCCCCTTGTATGACAACGGCATGCAGCCCTACTTCAACGCGGGCCTGGCCCGCCACTTCGACTATGACACGCCCATCCTCGGCACATCCATGACCGAGAACTTTCGTCCCTCGCTGGTGGATGAGGTGTTTGGCGGGCAGAGCATCAAGTTGCCCTTTGAGGGTGGCATGGCCGCCAACCATGCTCAAGTGCTGAGCCTGGCCTTTACCACCCACGATGTGCGGCGGGTGATCTACGGGCTGGATATGTACTCCTTCGTGCGGGATCCCGCTTACTCTGCCTTCACCATGCCCGCCTACCTGTACGACCAGGATCCCTTTAACGATGTGTCGTACCTGCTCAACGGCGAGGTGATCTTTCATCAATTGCCCAGCACGCTGCTGCACAACTGGCGAGAACCCGGCAAACTGCGCGCCACGCGCGACAGCATGTACGCCTGGAAAAGTGATGTGGTCTACAGCGCGGCGACCACCCTCTCATCCTACGATTTTTCGCAGCCCGCCCTTGGCATGCAGCCCGCGGATGTATACGCAGACAACGTGATGGCCAACTTTGAGCGATTTGTGCAACCTTACCTGCAGGCGCATCCGGATACGGAGTTTCTATTCTTCTTTCCCCCCTACAGTGCGCTGCAGTGGTACATGATGCAGCAAAACGGCCACCTGGATTTTGTGCTGAATACGAAAGAGCAGCTCACCGAACTGCTGCTGGCCTACCCCAACGTGCACCTCTACGACTTTACTGCCCGACTGGATTGGATTGACAACCTGGATCTGTACACCGACTACGCCCACTACACCCCCACGCTCAACGACGAAATTACCCGCTGCCTGGCCGATGAGGCCTTGCGTGTGCGCGATATCTACGATGTGTACGAGGCTAACGACACGTTGGCGCAGGTGGCGGCGGCCTTCCCCGTACCCCAACCGAAGGAAGAATAGCGCGCCCGAACAAATAAGGAGAGCTGTATGTACAACCCGCCTGAACGCAACCGCAGAGCAGGCAGACGGAGCCCGCCGGCCGCACCGCGGCCAGCCCTCCCCGGCAACGGTTCTGCGACGATGCGGCCCTCCGGCGTGCGCGCCGCATCGCCGGCGCCACGAGATATCCCGCATCGGCGGCCCGATCCGCCACGGGTAGGGGAGCATCGCCAGGGCGTACCCCCGCCGCGCGCGCCGCGCCGGGTACCACCCGGCGCGCGCCGGCCCGCAAAGCGCAGGCGGCGGCGCAATCCTGTTTCCATTCTTTTCTTGGCTGTGCTGGGTGTGGGGTGCGTGGTGTTGCTGTGCTACATGTGGCGCTTTGGCCCAGCCGCGTTGGGGCAAGAGGTACGCCAGGCGGCGGCGCAGCTCATCCCCGCCCTCGCCACGCCCACACCGACCCCTACGCCAACGCCGACACCCACGCCCACACCGGCCCCCACGCCTACCCCCGCGCCCACGCCGGCACCTACGCGCGTGCCCGCGCCGGCCCCGGCAGTGGCCGCCAAAATAGCGCACCCCGACCTGCCCATCTTGGTGAACCGGCAACGCCCCGTGGGCGCGGACTACGTGCCGGATGATCTGAGCCTGATGACGGATGTGTGCCCGCCGGATGTGGTAAAGATTAAGTATCCCGAACTGCAAGCCGATGCCACCGCCACCCAGGCCTTGGTTGAGATGCTGCGGGGTGGCATGGCCTACGGCCTGGGGGATTGGCAAATAAGCGATGCCTACCGCAGCTACGCCGACCAAAAGCGGCTGTTTGATGACAAGGTGAATGGCTACATCCAAAACGACAGTTTCTCGCGGGATCGGGCCATATCCGCCGCCACCAAGACCGTATCGCCCCCCGGATCCAGCGAGCACCACACCGGGCTGGCCTTTGATATCACCGTACCCGGACGATCCTTCGCGGGCACAAAGCAGGCGGAGTGGCTGGCCCAGCACTGCCAGGAGTACGGCTTTATTCTGCGCTACCAGACGCACAAGGAAGCCCTGACCGGCTACATCGCCGAAGCCTGGCACTTCCGTTACGTGGGGGTGGAAGCCGCCGAGACCATGACAGAGCTGGATTGGTGCCTGGAGGAATACATGCAGTATTTTGAAAGTTTTTAGGCGTTTGCCCTTGGCGCGGGCCCGGCTGCATCCGCCCGGCCTGCCCTGGCGCACAGCGCCAGGCACAGGGGCAGATTCAGCACCAAATTAAAGTGAAAAAAGCGATAATCCGGCCCGCACAGCAGTAGCATGGTACCCAGGTTGTACGCCACGGTGGGCGCCACCAGCAACAGCACCCGCCAGCCCATGCGGTAGACCGCCCACAACCCCAACAACATCAGGCACAGCATTTGCAGGCCGATGGTTTCACTTACCCAGCGATACGCTTGTATATTGAGCGATTGATCCAATTTTTCAATCAAAGCCGCGGCAGCCTTGCGTAGCGGATGATCCGATGGCAGAGGCGGCGCGGAACTTTCGCCGCGGGGAGAGGGTCTGAATTGCACACCGTATGGGCCCGGCAACTGCCAAGCCATACGGGTCAGCTCCCGAACCGCCTCAAAGGCGATGCGGGGGCACGCTTTGGCTGTGCGCCAAGCCATAGAAAGAAACGGCCCAACCGGCAGATCCGCCGCCATATTGATGGCGCCTTGGCGCGTAATGAACTTGATGGAGTTATAGTCCCCCGGGTTATACATTGCCCAGACAGCTTCAGGGGCATAAGCCTCCATCTGCTGCCGGGCATCCGGCGGCATGCTGTCTCTATCCTTGTAGTATGCATCCGCCAGTATGGTCATGGGCATGCCGATGGATTCAACATACGTCTGATGGCCCGGATTCCTCTCTACGCCAACCGCAGTAAACAGCGGCCCTTGTATCCCCGCCAGCAACCCCGCGGCCACGGCCAGCAGCGCCGCGCCGCGCCGCCAGCCCAGGGTGCGGCCATACGCCAGCAAGACCAGCAGCAAGAGCGGCCCGGTGAAAAAGAAGGCGTTGTGGCGCATCAGTGTGGTCATGGCCATCATCAACCCACAGGCAACCAGGTTGCGATAACGGGCAAGCCATCGGCCGTCGCTGAAGTATATGTTGAGCACCATACCCATCAACGCCGTCAAAAAGATGGTCATCACGCCGTCTTTGAGATACAGCAACACATCGCGCACAGAGTGGTTTAACACCAAAAAGCAAGCGACAGCCGCCACCCCGCCCGCGCGCAGGCCCCAGCGCCGCAGCACAGCAACCAGATACCCCAACGCCAGGCTAAAAGCCAAAATCAACACCGACAGCGTGGCAGAATATGTGCGCGCCGCCTGCGCGATCAACCACAGCAACAGGGTGTTTCCTGCCGGGTGCCAATCGCTGAATTGTCCGCTTTGCACTTGCTGCCATTGTGTTTCGGTATCCTCGCTCATACCGCCATAAGCCAGCAGCGCGAGAATGAACACCAAAAAGCATGCCCCTGCCACCGCGCAAAACGTGCGCCAGGGAAAGGTTTCGGCCTCGCGCGCAAAAGCCGCACCCCGGTTGCGCAGGGCATGGCAGAGGGCCAACAGGCCGTGGAAGAGCAACGCGGCAAAAACGCAGGTAGTGCCCAGCGCCAGGGCGGTGTTTGTACGGGTGGTAAAGATTTGCGAATCCATCGTATAGGCCACGAAGGTGATGTACACGGATAAAAAGACATCAAGCGCGATAAACAGCGCCCGCGCGCCCGGTGCGATGCCACCCAGCATGCGGGCCATCCAGGCCCGGTAGTGCGCCGCGCGATAATGCCGCATCTTCATGTTCACTTGCCCTCATGGTAGTCTTCCTCTGTGTTAACGCCCCACAGCGCGGCCTTGTCGCCCCCGCCCGCGCACACCAGCCTCGCGGCCTCCAGCGCCGTCAGCATAGAATGATCCATGTTGTTGTAGCGGTGCTGACCATTGCGGCCGATGCAGTAGAGGTTGTCGTAAGCATCCAGGTGCGCCCGCACCGTATCAAACTGCGCGTAAGCGCCAAAGTAGGCGGGATATGCCTTTTTGACACGAATGTGGGTCGCGTCCAGTACATCCGCCGCGTTGATGATGCCGATCTTGACCATTTCCGCCACGGCCATGTCGATAAAGGCCTGCGGCTGCATGGCCCACAGCTCGTCACCCTCGGCGCAAAAGTATTCTAACCCCACCCACACGGTGTGGTCTGCATCCGCCACCATGTAGGGTGACCAGTTGTTGAACAGCTGCATACGGCCCACACGCACATCCGGCTCCTGGATGTAAATCCAACAATCCGGCGCGATGTTGCCCAGCGTCTTTCTGGCGGTGGTGTTTCTCAGTTTCAGCCCTTTCAGCAGCAGGCCCACGGTGATAAAGTCCCGGTAGGGCAGGGCTTCAGCTATACAACGCACGTTCTGCGGCACACCGGCGCCCAGGGCAGCCACTACATCTTTGATGGGCATGGATGAGAGCACGGCGTCGGCCTGCAGCTCGTGCGCCTGCCCCTGAGCATCCCGGTAGACCACGGCCCGTATGCCGCCATCCCCCGGTATCAGTTGGGTCACGCTGGCCTGCATGTACAGCTGCGCGCCTCTGTTTTGCGCCTCCTGCGCCAGGGTTTCCCAAAGCTGACCCGGCCCCCGCTTGGGGTAGGCGAACTGCTCTATCAGCGATGTCTCACCGCTCTGATAGCCGCGGCGAAACGCCTTGCGCAGGGTCTCAAACACCGCCTTGCTCAAGGAGAGCCCCTTAACCCGCTGCGCTCCCCAATCCGGCGCGATTTTGGATGGGTGCACGCCCCACAATTTTTCCGTGTACTTCTCAAAAAACATGGCGTACAGAGGGTAGCCAAAACGGTTGACGTAAAAATCCTCCAAAGATTTTTCCGGGCGCTTGTGCACAGCCGCCGCCAGGTACCCCACCCCGGCCCGCAGTGTACGCCAAAGGCCCAGGTTGACGAACGTGGCCAGCTTGATAGAGATGGGGTAATCGAAAAAGTGGCGCAGGTAAAAGATGCGCGATACCCGGTTGCGCACCAGCATGACCCGATCCTCCCGCTCCGGATCCGGGCCGCCGGGGGCCAATGGTTTTTCCACACCCAGGCGCAAATCATCCAAGGCAGGCGCGCCCTGCATGGGCATGATTTCTTGCCACAAATCGCGCACCCACGCGCTCTTGGTGAAAAAGCGATGACCGCCGATATCCATATGGTTGCCCTTGTAGCGGGCGGTGCGGGCTATGCCGCCGATGTACTCGCTTTCCTCCAGGATGATGGGGTGCATGCCCGGCTGCTTTAGCAGTTCCCACGCTGCGGTGAGGCCTGCGGGGCCCGCGCCGATGATCACAACCACACGCTCATCGCCCTGGTTTGTCATTTGCGTTTCTCCTTTGGCAGCAGCACCGCGCGGCCTAGTAGGCTTCGTGAATCTCGATGTTTTTGTAGCGCTTCATGCCCGTACCGGCAGGGATGAGTTTGCCGATGATCACGTTCTCCTTCAGGCCCACCAGCGGGTCGCTCTTGCCCTTGATGGCGGCCTCGGTGAGCACCCGCGTGGTCTCTTGGAAGGAGGCGGCGGAGAGGAAGGACTCCGTGGCCAAGGAGGCCTTGGTGATGCCCAGCAGCACGCGCTTGGCCACGGCGGGGCGGCCGCCCTCGCGCATCACGCGCTCGTTCTCGTGCTCAAAAGAAAAGATATCCACCAGTGCGCCGGGGAGCAGCTGGGTATCTCCCGCATCCTCCAGGCGCACCTTGCGCAGCATCTGCCGCACAATGACCTCAATGTGTTTGTCGGATATGCCCACACCCTGCAGACGATAGACCATCAGCACCTCACGCAGCAGATATTCCTGCACGGCCTTGACGCCCAGTATGCGCAGCAGATCGTGGGGATTGATGGAGCCCTCTATCAACTCATCTCCGGCGGCCACGGTGTCGCCCTCTTTTACCTTCAGGCGGCTGCCGTAGGTGATGGGGTAGGTCTTCACCTCACCATCCTCGCCGGTGAGCAGAATTTCGCGCTTCTTCTTGCTCTCCGAAAGGCGGATGGTACCGGCTATTTCGGCCAGCGTGGCGTCGCTCTTGGGCTTTCGGGCCTCAAAAAGCTCTTCTACGCGGGGCAAGCCCTGGGTAATATCCGTGGTGGTGGCCACGCCGCCGGTGTGGAAGTTGCGCATGGTCAACTGTGTACCCGGCTCGCCGATGGATTGGGCGGCGATAATGCCCACCGCCTCGCCGATATCCACCTTTCCGCCGGTAGCCAGGTTGGCGCCGTAGCACCGGGCACACACGCCCGTCTCGTTGCGGCAGGTGAGCACAGAGCGGATGTGGCACTTTTTGATGCCCGCCTTGACGATCTCCCTGGCCTTTTCATAGGTGATATCGCCATTCATGGGCACGATGACCGCGCCGGTCTGCGGGTGCACGATATCCTCGGCGGCCACGCGGCCCAGGATGCGATCCTCCAGCGCTTCGATGGGGTCGCTCTCATTGCCGATAACGCCCACCACGATGCCGCGCACTTTTTCCCCACGGCTGGCGAAGCAATCTTCCTCGCGGACGATGACCTCTTGCGATACATCCACCAGGCGACGAGTCAGGTACCCCGAATCCGCCGTACGCAGAGCCGTATCCGCCAGGGACTTGCGCGAGCCGTGGGAGGAGAGGAAGAACTCCAGCACCGACAGGCCTTCGCGGAAATTCGCGCGGATGGGCATCTCAATGGTCTTGCCCGAGGGAGAGGCCATCAGGCCGCGCATGCCGGCCAGCTGGGAGACCTGGCTGATGGAACCGCGCGCGCCGGAATCGGTCATCATGCGCACGGGATTGAAGTCATCCATGTTGTTCATCACCTCGCCCTTGAGGGCGTTGGTGGTGGCGTTCCAAATCTTTACCACATTGTTATAGCGCTCATTCTCTGAGAGCAGGCCGCTGCGGAACATTTTTTCTACCTGCCGCAC
>JAITTS010000177.1 GCA_031286995.1 Oscillospiraceae bacterium | reverse complement strand
AACCCTTCACTTTTCTGGAATATCAGCGAACCAACTGGTCGCAAGAGTTCGGCAGTTTTTGGCGTACGGCCTACACCACTGCGGATTATGGCCTGCGTCTTTTGGGCAGTAAGGATTTTGTGGGCACCTGGCTGCCGCAGGCGATCAGCATGGTGGCCGTGATGGCGCTGATTGCACTGGCCCAGCACAGACTGCCCCTCGCCTGGGCCGCGTACAGTTGGGCGTACGCGGCCATTGCCCTCGCACCCACGTGGCTGCTATCTGGCCCGCGCTACCTGATGGCCATGGCTACCCTGCCCTTGCTGCAAGCGGTGCTGACGCGCAAAACATGGGTGCATGCGGTCAGCCTGACCGCCCAGGGCGCGCTGCTGCTGCTATGCACCTATGGTTACGCCATCGCGCGCATCGTTCTTTGAATTTGAAGAAGGGCTGGCTATTCTCCGCCCAGGGTTCCGCCTTCACTCCCCGGCACAGCCTTGCCACGCCGCCTGTGCTGATCCTGTAGCTTGGCCTCTGCGCCCTGGTCGCTGGGCAGATAGTAGCGGCGGCCTTCCACCTCCGGCGGCATGTAGGCCTGGGGCAGCCAGTGGCCGGGGTAATCGTGGGGATACTTGTATTGGGCCTGTATGCGGTCGTGGCTGGGGTAGTTTGTATCCCGCAGATGGGGAGGCACCGGGCCAAAACCACCCTTTTCCGCATCCGCCATGGCGGCGGAAATGGCCGTCACCACGCTGTTGGATTTAGGGCTTTCACACACCGCGATGATGGCCTGGGCGATGGGTAGCTTGGCTTCGGGCATACCAATAAATTCTAAAGCCTGTGAGGCGGCCACGGCTTGCAGCATGGCAGCGGGATTGGCCAGACCCACATCTTCACTGGCATGGGCGATGAGCCGCCGCACCACAATGCGCGGATCAACCCCCGCATAGTTCAGCCGGGCAAACCAAGCCAAAGCGGCGTCGCTGTCGCTGCCGCGCAGGCTTTTGCAAAAAGCGCTCAGCATGTCGTAGTACAGGGATTCGTCGCAGCGTATCACCGGTTTTTGGATGGATTCTTCCGCCACGGCCAGGGTGATGCGCTGCACGCCGTCCTCATCCGGCGGGGTGGTCAGCACAGCCAGTTCCAGCGCGTTCAAGGCCGATCGCACATCCCCGTTGGCCACTTGGGCGATGCGCACCATGGCGTCGGCCGTCATTTCAACGCGGCGCTGGCCAAAGCCCTGGCTTTTATCCGCCAGCGCTCTTCGCATACCCTCTTGCACCTGCGCCTGGGTCAGGGGCTCAAAACGAAAGACGCGGCAACGGCTGACAATGGCCGGTGTCATGGCCACGGAGGGATTTTCGGTGGTGGATCCGATAAAGCGCACAATGCCTTTTTCAATGGCGGGCAGCACGCAGTCACTCTGCGCTTTGTTCCATCGGTGGCACTCATCCAGCAGCAGGTAGGTGGATTGGCCATACAACTTGCGGCGATCCTCCGCCTCTTTTAGCACGGCGCGCAGGTCTGCCACGCCGCTGGTGACGGCGTTCATTTGGGCAAAGGCTGCCCGCGTGCTCTGCGCGATCACCGCGGCCAGGGTGGTTTTGCCACAGCCGGGCGGGCCGAAAAAGATGGCGCTGGTCATGCGGTCGGCTTCTATGGCGCGGCGCAGCAGTTTGCCCTTGCCCACCAGGTGCTCCTGGCCCAAAAAATCGTCCAGCGTAGTCGGGCGCATGCGCTCGGCCAAGGGCTTTAAGGGCTGCTCTGCGGCGGAAAACAAATCATCCATGGAGGGGTTCCTTCCTAAAAAAACAAAAACAGGGGTCAGCGCTCCAGCAGGCGTGGGGGCAGCCTGCGCGCCGCCCAAAGGAGGGGGATGCCCAGGGCGTAGCAGGCTACGGCCTGGCCCAGGGCCACATACAGCATGCACAGGGGTAAGGCAATGCCGGGCGTGTAAGCGTAGTGCACCACCGCGCCCACGATCAGCCCGTTGAAGACGACCGGCGGCAATGCCCCCACCAGCGGCGAGCGCCGGCGCAGGCCCCATGTGCACAGGGCCGCAGCCAGTGTGGCCAAAGAACCAAAGACCACATCCGGCAGTGCCGCACCGGCCAGCAGGTTGGCAAGCAGGCAGCCTGTAAACAGCGCAGGCACAGCCTCTGGCAACAGCAGGGGTAGCAGGGTAAGCGCCTCGGCCACGCGCAACTGTACAGCGCCGGTCATGCCAAAGCTGATGGGGGCGAGCAACAGCGTCAGCGCCGCGTACAGCGCGGCCAAAATGGCGGCGCGGGTCAACTGCCGAACGGTAAAAAGGGATTTGCGCAAGGGGGGGTTGCCTCCATTCTTCCGGAAGTGCGGCCATCCCCCACAAAACAACACGCCAACCGGCTCTCGCCCCGGCGCCTCCATAGTTTTGTTTAAGGACAGGATGGTCTCGAACTGTCCGATGAAATTTGCTGTTATTATAACATGCCGCATGGAAGGACGCAAGGCCGGGCAAGCTAGGGGGAGTGGACAAGAGCTCATCTAAAGGAACTCGAGTACAGAGAAGGGAACTTCACCACGGATATGTGCGGCGCGCCAGCGTTGTTTTTCCTTGCCAAAGCGATTGTAAGCGTCCGCAAATACAGAGATAACCGCCCGTAAGGTTTCAAGCTTCCGTGGAAAGCACCGGCTCCGCCGCGACA
>JAITTS010000157.1 GCA_031286995.1 Oscillospiraceae bacterium | reverse complement strand
TCGTTTTTCTGCTCGCCGCGCTGATAGCGCTTTCCGTGCTGGGCACGGCCGTTGCAGAAGGCAAGACCGTGGTGTACTGGTCCATGTGGGAATCCACCGAGCCCCAGGGCCAGGTGATTCAAGAGGCTGCCAATGCCTACGCCACTGCCACTAACAACAAGGTGGATGTGCAGTTTAAGGGCCGCACCGGCATCCGTGAGGGCCTGCAGCCCGCGCTGGATGCGGGTACGGTGATCGACCTGTTCGATGAGGATATTGACCGCGTCAACAAGACCTGGGGCGCGTACATTTCCGATTTGGAGGAACTGGCCAAGGCTACGGACTACGAGGCCACGGCCATCGCCGGGCTGCTGGGCGCCTGCCGTGAAGCGGGCGGCGGCACGCTCAAATCCATTCCCTATCAGCCGAACATTTTTGCCTACTTCTTCAATCAAGAGATTTTTGATGAAGCGGGCATTACCGCGCCGCCCGCCACCTGGCCGGAGTTCTTGGATGTGTGCCAGAAAATCAAGGATGCGGGCTACATCCCCATCACCAGTGACGACGCCTACATCCACACCATGCTGGGCTATCACTTGGCCCGCCTGATTGGGGAAGAAGGCGTGCTGGATGTGGTGAACAACGGCAAGTGGGCCGAGGAACCGGCCGTGCTGCAAGCCGCCCAGGCCTACGAAGAGCTGGCGGCCAAGGGTTACCTGTCGCCCACCATCGGCTCAGCGGTGTGGCCCATCAATCAGAACGGTGAACTGGCCCTGGGCGACGCGGCCATGTATCTCAACGGCTCCTGGCTGCCCAACGAAGTGAAGGCCATGACCGGGCCGGACTTTGTGTGGGGTTGCTTCAGCTACCCTGCGCTGGAAGGTGGCAAGACCGGCGTGGAGGCATCCAATTTTGGCGCGCAGGTACTCGCTATCAACAAGGACAGCCAGGTGGCCCCCGAGGCCTTTGAGTTGATCCGCTACATCACCAAGGGTGAATTTGACGCCAAGCTCTCCGCAGAATCCCTGGGCATTCCCGCCGATACCAGCAACACCGAGTGGCCCGCCATGCTCGCCGCCGTCAAGGATGTGATGGGCAAGCTGACCACGCGCTATTCCTGGGCCGCGGGCATTGAGAGCAACCCGGATATCACGCCCTTCATCAAAGAAAACTTTCAGAAGCTATGCTCGGGCACGCTGAATGCTCAGGGCTTTGTGGATGCTATGGAAGCGGCCAGCAAGTAGGTAGGCCTGCCACACATCCGGTGCAAGCAGGGAGAGGGGCAAGCGTCCTACGGGATTCTTGCCCCCTTCCCAAACAAAGACGAGGGAGAGGCGCATGAAGAGAAACAAGGCGATGCTCGTGCTTTTTTTGGCCCCTGCGCTGATTATTTTTTGTGTCATCTTCGTTTACCCCATCGCCCGTACGCTGCTGATGAGCCTGTTTAAAGTAGAAAATGTCACATCCGGCATGGGGGAATGGAAATTTGTGGGGATCGAGAACTACGTCAAGCTGGTCAATACCAGCCTGTTTCGCGTCTCTATGTGGAATCTGCTGCGCATTTGGGCAATAGGTGGCGTGGTGGTGATGTGCCTGGCGCTGCTCTTCGCTGTCATACTCAACAGCGGCATCCGGTTCAAAAAGTTTTACCGGGCGGTCATCTACCTGCCCAACATCGTCAGTGCCGTGGCCCTGGCCACCATGTGGCTGCAGTACGTATACAACCCACGCTTTGGCCTGCTGACGGGCCTGTTCTCTTGGCTGGGGCTGAAGGATCTGGCCGCCGTACAATGGACGGAGGCGACCAGCAAATTTTGGGCGCTGCTGTTCGCTTACTGCTTTGGCATGGTGGGCTATCACACGCTCATTTTCTCCAGCGGCATCGAAAAAATACCGGTGGAATATTACGAGGCCGCCTCCATAGATGGGGCCAGCCTGCTGCGCCAGTTCCGCCACGTCACCATGCCCATGCTGCGGGGCGTGCTGCGCACCAACATCACCATGTGGTCGATCACATCGGTGGGCTTCTTCGTCTGGTCGCAGCTCTTTTCCACCGTCACAGCCGACACGCAGACCATTTCACCCATGGTGTACATGTACCTGCAGGTGTTTGGCGCGGGCAACACCATCACAGAGCGCAACGCAGGGGTTGGCGCGGCGGTGGGCGTACTGCTGGGCGTCTGCGTGGTGTTGGCCTTTGTGGTGACCAACCGTGTGGTGAAGGATGCGGAATTTGAACTGTAGGGGGGTGGGTATATGGCGGTTCGGCGTGTGAGGCGGCGGATCAATTTGAAAAAAGAGGCGCGGCTGCTGCCGGGTTACTTGACCCTGTCGCTGTGGGTGCTGTTCACCTTTGTGCTGATAGGTTGGATTTTTGCGGCCAGTTTTTCGACCACACGGGATATCTTCCGGGGCAACGCGCTGGTGTTCTCCACCGGTCTGCACTTTGAAAATTATGTCAAGGCCTGGGTTTCACAGAACGTCTCTACGTTCTTTATCAATTCTCTTGGCTATGCCAGCGTCTCCACGTTGTTGCTGGTGCTGGTGGCTGCCCCCGCATCCTACGCGCTGTCGCGCTTTCGTTTCTTTTTAAACCGCCCCATCCAGAGCGGCTTTGTAGCGGCCATGGGCATCCCTGTGGTGATGATTATTTTGCCCCTGTTCGGCCTGGTGACGCAGTTGCAGCTGCTGCGGCAAGATCTTACGGTGCGGGCGCTGATGGTCTTTTTGTACGTCGGCATCAACATTCCCTACACCACCATCTTCCTGCTCTCTTTTTTCAGCAACCTGTCGCACTCTTACGAGGAGGCCGCCGCCATCGACGGCTGCCCGCCTGTGCGCACCTTTTGGAAGATTATGATGCCCCTGGCCCAGCCCGGCATCGTCACGGTGAGCATCTTTAATTTTATCAATATCTGGAACGAGTACTTCATATCCCTCATCTTCGCCAACGATGACCGTACGCGGCCCGTGGCGGTCGGCCTGTATTCCATGATCAATTCGATGAAGTACACGGGGGACTGGGCGGGCATGTTCGCGGCGGTTATCATTGTCTTTTTACCAACGTTCGTGCTCTATGTCTTTTTGTCGGAACGTATCATCGCGGGCGTCACCGGAGGCGGTGTGAAGGGCTAGGCCACGCGCAGCGGCGCCCAAGAGACAGGGAGGGACAGGCGTTCATGCATTTGAAACATCTGCAGATCATCGTACAGGTGGGTCAGTTGGGCTCTATTTCGAAAACCGCTGAAAAGCTGTACCTATCTCAACCCTACATCAGCCGCATTCTCCGCGCGCTGGAGGAAGAGCTGGAGATCGTCATTTTCCGCCGAACCAAGCAGGGTGTGGAACCTACGGATGTGGGCAAAATGTTTCTGCGCGAAGCGGGGCGCATTCTCAGCGAGGTGCGCGATCTGCAGATGACATACCAGAGCGCTACCCAGGAGCTGGAGAAACTTTCTGTGCACGCTGTGCCCACCAGCTATGCGGAAATCGCCCTGATCCGCCTGCTGCGCCAGATAGGCGACAGGCAGCAGCGGCGTTTTATCTACGCGGAAGAAAAGAGCTATGAAGTGATCGAAAATGTGAGCAATGGCGATGCGGATATCGGCGTGCTGCACTGCGGCAGGGCGCAAAGCCAGGCCATACAAGGGCTGCTTGCCGCTAAGAACCTGTGCTACAAGCATATTGCCTGGATGGCGCGTTGCGTGATGGTGCGGCAGGATCACCCTCTGACCCGCCTGGGGCGGCCTGTGACGGGTGAGGATTTGTACGATTACGCCCCCGTTATGTACGGTCTGGCGGCAGATTACTACGGCGGCAGCGATGACTTTTCCGCCGCATACCAGGATTATTTTGATATGCGGCGCTTTTGTAGGCAGATCAAGGTCAGCAGTAGGGGCGCGGTGCACGGTATGCTGCGCC
>JAITTS010000148.1 GCA_031286995.1 Oscillospiraceae bacterium | reverse complement strand
CAAACCCACCCATAGGTTCTGCTCGCGCGCGCTGGAGATCCAGGTTCTCAGAAAAAATAATGCCAGCCTGTATTGGGCGACACGGTTTCACCTTGCATCAGGGCGGCATGTGGGGGTTGGCGCGGGGAAGTGCGCCGGGTCGCATCGGTTCACCTGCCCCTTTTTTCTTGCGCGTGTGCACCGAAATACGTCCCTCTGCGTCCTAGGCGTCTCAAGCCCGCACCCGTGCGCCTTTTTCTTAGACATATGCATTGTACAAGAATGCGAAAAAAAAGGCAAGCGGTTCGATTGGAAATAGAAGGATGTACCTGTGTCTCTGCCAGTGGATAGCTAGGGTCGCCTGGGTAGCGTGACGACAAACCGGCTGCCTCGGTTCGGTGCGCTCTGCGCCTCAATTTTACCGCCATGTGCAGTCACAATGGCTTTGGCAATGGTCAAGCCGATGCCCGCGCCGCCTGTCTTGCGGTTGCGGGATTTATCTGTGCGGTAAAATCGCTCGAAAATCAGCGGCAGCTCCTCTGCGGGGATGCCGATGCCGTCATCCTCAACGAGCAAGACGCCGCTGTGCGGTGTATTTTGCACCGCCACGCGGATGTGCCCGCCTTCTGGCGTGTACTTGATGGCATTGGATAGCAAGTTGGCCACCACCCGATGCAGCCGATCCCTATCCGCCAAGATCATCGTCGCTTCGCCCTCCACAAGCAGGCGGATGTTCTTTTTGGCGCTCTCGCTCTCAAAATTGCCGCTGACGGTGCGGGCCAGAGCCAGCAAATCCACAGATTTTTTATGCAAGCGCAAGTTATCGTCTTCCGCCTGCGCCAGTTTTTCCAGTTCGGTCACCAGGCCGGCAATGCGGCCAATTTCCTCATAGCAGCCTTTCAGGCGATCCTGCGTGGGCTGCCATACGCCCTCCATCATCATCTCCAGGTGGGCCGCCACTGCCGATAGCGGGGTGCGCAGCTCGTGCGCCATATCTGTCGTCAAACGCCTGCGCAGGCCTTCCTGGCTCTCCAAAGATGTGGCCATGTGGTTCATGGCCGCGGCCAGCTCGTCTATCTCCCGCGCCCTGGTTTGGCCTTCAAACCGGATGGCGTAGTCACCACCGGATATCTGCGTGGCGATCTGCACCGTCTTGGTGATGGGGCGCGAGATACGCCGGGCCAGCGCCCCCCCCGCCACCATGGAGAGCGCCAAGGAGAGCAGGCCAACGATGACCAAGATGAGATTCAGGGCGCTTAAAAAACGAAAGTCATTCTCATTCAGAAAGTAGGGCCCGTAGGAGAGGATGGCAACCTTGCCGATCGTCTGCCCGCTTTGCGCCAACTCGTATGTTTGTGAGGTGAAGCCGCCATCCAAACCCGGGCGATGCCGCGCCATGCGGTCCGCAATCTCTTGCATAATCTGCCCGCACAGCGACATGTCGTGGTTCTCCGCATCCCAAACCACCTGACCATTTTTGTCGTACACCCGAATCACATACCCCTCATACAGGGCATACATGCCTACGCCGTGGATGTAGCCGGTATCCCACTTGCCGGTGAGCATGTTGTACTGGCGGTTCAAGTTGGCCACAATATCCTCGCAGCGGGTGGTTCGTTGCTCCCGGGCGTAATTCTCAAACTCGCGGTTGATAAAGACATTGGCTAAAACGCTGATGAGCGCGATGGTGATCAGCACGATTAGCGCAATGGTCGCTGTCAGTTGTGTCCGCAGGCCCCGGCGCACATCACACACCCCCAAACTTGTAGCCCACCCCGTGGATGGTCAGCACATACACGGGGGCTTTGGGGTTATCTTCTATTTTTTGCCGCAGATTTTTAATGTGTGTATCAATCACGCGGTCGTAGCCCCCGAAATCGCCGCCGAAAGCGATGGCGATCAATTCCTCTCGCGTAAACACCTTGCCGGGATACTTGATCATCGCGGATAAAATTTTTTGTTCGCTCTGGGTCAAACTGACGGCCGAGCCTTTTTTTAGCACCACGTTCTGCGCAAAATCCACCACCAGATCGCCATCCCGCCAGGCATTTTTCAGGGCCAGCGGCACCAGGTCATCCGTGCAACGGCGCAGCACGGTCTCAATCCTGGCGTGCAATTCCTTCAGGCTGAAGGGTTTCGTCATGTAGTCGTCTGCGCCCAAGCGCAGCCCATTCAAAAGGTCATTCTCCTGCGTCTTGGCCGTGAGCATGATGATGGGGATGCGGGATTTATGGCGCATGCGCTGGCAGACCTCTTCACCCGAAACATCCGGCAGCATCAGATCGAGCACCACCAGAGAGAGGTTGTTTTTCTCAAATATCTCCAGCGCCGCGCGTCCGCTTTCCGCGGTGTGAACGGTGTAACCTCTGCTCCGCAGAAAAGAGGCGGCGGCATCCAAAATCTTTGGTTCATCATCCACCACCAAGATGCTCTTGGGGTCGGCGGGCATACCCATCCCTCCTTGGCCGTTTTGAAACCGCGCAAGGGCAGTGCGCCGACGGACGCCCTGCCCTTGCGCGCTTGGTCACGGGGCGACGTCGTAGCCCTGGTCTTCAATCGCCAACTTAATCTTATTCACCGGGCTTTGATCCGGGTCGTGCCGCACGGTCACAGTACCTGCCTGCAGGTCAACCGCCACGCTGCCGATGCCCGGTAGCGCGCTCACCGCCTTTGTGATGGCCCTGACGCAATGCTCGCAGGACATGCCGTCCACCTTTATTATCGATTCCATCATTTTTTGTACCCTCCATTATTTTAAATCGAATGGTTTGAGTAATTTCCAAACCTGTGTCGTTTTCCCGTTTTCCTCAATCGAAACCTGCGCGTAAGCCCAGCCCGAGGCTTTTTCGGGGTCAACGCCCGCCGCGATGAGCGGCTCCGGGTTCAGCACAAACACAATGTCCTTGTCTTGAACGGAATTGTCGTAGCCGTTGGTTTTCATATCCTTCGCCCATTCGAACATATTGCCGTCGCCCAGCTTCACGCCGTAGTGGTCGAGCGAGGCATGGTAGTTGATGGAATCGCGATATTTTGTGACGATTTGTTCATAGGCCGCAAGCGCGGTGGGGGAGCCGCTGTAGGCCGGCTTGTCGCTGCCCAGCTTCGTACCCACCATCAACATTTTACCCCCCATGCCGCCCGTCGTGTCGCTCTCATAAAAGGCATAATTGTCGGGCAGCTTGTCGGGATCAAGCCCCGCGTCGAGGAACGGCTGTGCGTCAAGCTCCAGCATGACGTCGTGGAGGGGGGCTTTGCTGTAATCCTCGCTCCAAATGAAGCGCGCCGAATCGTCCGGCGCGGAAAGCGCCCAGCCTACATTCAGTTCATCGGCTTTGACCTTGTCGGGGATGGCTTTCAGCACCTCGCCGAATGAGGCAATGGACTGCTGCCCCACCACATCCAGCTTGCCGCCCACTTTTGTGATGACGACCACCAAACCAATCGCCACCACCAAAGTTGCCGCGCAAATTGCCACAATGAACTTTGTCTTCTTTTTCATACGAGTGTACCTCTTTCTATATTTGTCGCCTTGAATCTCTTCAAACGCAGTGCGTTCGTCAATACGGAAACCGAACTTAAACTCATGGCCGCCGCCGCGAAGATTGGGTTGAGAAGCGGCCCGCCGAACAGGTGCAGAACACCCGCCGCAATTGGGATACCGACAACATTGTAGCCGAATGCCCAAAACAGGTTTTGCTTGATGTTGCGGATGGTACGCTTGCTCAGATTGATGGCGGTCGGCACATCGGTCAGCTGGCATCTCATCAGCACAATGTCGGCGCTTTCCATCGCCACGTCTGTGCCGGAGCCGATGGCGATTCCAATGTCAGCCTGCGCCAGCGCGGGTGCGTCGTTTATGCCGTCGCCTACCATCGCCACCTTGCGACCCTCGGCTTGGAGCTTTTTGACTTCGCTGGATTTGTCCTGCGGAAGCACCTCGGCAAGTACGCGGTCAATACCTACTTGCTTTGCGATGGCGTCCGCTGTTCTGCGATTGTCGCCTGTAATCATGGCAACTTCGATGCCCATCCTGTGCAGGCTTTCTATGGCCGCTTTGCTGGAAGGCTTCACCACGTCGGCCACGGCCACGATGCCCGCAAGCCGTCCGTCAATGGCGACGTACATAGGCGTTTTGCCTTCGCTTGCCAATGTATCGGAATCCGTTTCCAATGCTGTCAAGGAAATATTCCGCTCATCCATCAGCTTGCGGTTTCCGGCCAAGACGGTCTGACCGCCTATTTGCGCCTCAATGCCGCGTCCTGTAATGGAATTGAAATCGTCAACCTTCAATAACTCCAAATCTTTATCCTGCGCGCCGGCCACAATCGCCTGCCCCAGCGGGTGTTCCGAGCCTTTTTCTGCAGACGCCGTAATTTGCAGGAGGTTATCGGGCGGCGCGCCCTCGGTGGTCAGCACGTCCGTGACGGTGGGCTTTCCCTCGGTAATCGTGCCGGTCTTGTCAAAGACGATGGTGTTGATTTTGTGTGCGGTTTCAAGCGCCTCGCCGCCTTTGATAAGGATTCCGTTCTCTGCGCCTTTTCCTGTGCCCACCATAATGGCGGTGGGTGTCGCCAACCCCAAAGCGCAGGGGCACGCAATCACGAGAACGGCTATGAAGATGGTCAGCGCGAACTCCAGATTGCCGCCGCTGCCGAAAAACCACGCGATTCCGGCCAACAGGGCAATGACACACACGATAGGCACGAAATAGCCTGAAACGATGTCGGCCATCTGTGCGATGGGCGCCTTGCTGCCCTGCGCGTCCTCCACCAGCTTGATAATCTGCGCCAGCGCCGTATCGCTGCCGATTTTTTCGGCGCGGAACTGCACCGTGCCGGTCGTGTTCAGCGAAGCGGTGTATACCGCGTCCCCGGCTTTTTTATCCACAGGCATACTCTCGCCGGTCAGCATGGATTCATCAATGGCGGTATGGCCGTCCGTCACCGTGCCGTCTACCGGAATTTTCGCCCCCGGCTTGACGATGATAATGTCGCCGATTTCCACTTCATCAATGGGGATTTCCTTTTCCACACCGCCACCGGGGCTCCCGGCGTCTTGGAGAATCAGCGCGGTTTTCGGCGCAAGCCCCATGAGTTTCTTGATTGCTTCGCTCGTTTTGCCTTTGGACACGGCTTCCAGCGTTTTGCCAAGCAAAATCAGCGTGATAATGACGCCCGCCGTTTCAAAGTACAGACTTTCCACCGCTCTGAAGTTGCCTGCGGCTATTTGGAACGTATTGTAAACGCTATACAACACGGCGGCGGTTGTGCCGATGGCAATCAGACTATCCATATTCGGGCTGCGGCTCCACAGCGCTTTGAACCCTACCGTGTAGAACCTATATCCCACGCCGATGACCGGAAGAACCAATATGATTTGCAGCAGCGCGTAAATCAGGGAATAGTTCATGGGGTCAAGGCTTTTCGGATACGGTAATGCAATGCCGTATTTTGTTAACATCGGAACCATTGCGATGTAGAGCAGCGGGAAAGAGAATACGGCGGCCACGATGAATTTCGTCCACAGGGTTTTTATTTCCCGCTGTTTCCGCGCCCTGTCCTCGTCAGCCGCGTCGGTTTTAGAAACATCCAGCGCCTTGTAACCGGCTTTTTCGACGGCTTCCTTGATAACCGACACACGAACCTTCTGCGGCTGGTAAGCGACGGTCGCCTTCTCGGTGGCGAAATTGACTGATACGCTCGTCACACCATCTAATTTTTTGATGGCTTTCTCAATCCTTTGCGCGCAAGCCGCGCAAGTCATGCCACTAATCGGAATGGTGATGTTCGTGCTGTCGGTTTTTTCGACGACTTCGTAGCCGATTTTGTGTACGGCCTCTTTGATTGTAGGCAGCCCCAGCGCCGCCCCGTCGAATTCCACAAACAGCTTCTCGCTGGCGAGATTGACGCTGGCCTGCCCAATGCCGGGCAATTTGCGCACCGTTTTTTCAATGCGTTGGGCGCAAGCCGCGCAGGTCATGCCGCGGATGCTCAACACTTGGTTTTCCATCAGATGAAACCCCTTCCTGTCCGCTTAATATTCTACCTTCCAGTTCGAGAATATGACCTTGGCCTGCTTCAAAAAATCGTACGAAATTGTGATGGATTCATCCGTCACGGTCTTGTTTTCCGCAAAGATGGGCCACGGGTTGCACCCGCCTGCCTCTACCTCTACCCGGCCCATGGGGAACTGGTTGCCGCAGTTTTGGCAGACCAACCTGTCACCTTGCTGCACGTAGTAGCCCCGGCCCGATCCGTAGCATACCTGACAGGTATTGAAGGCTGTACGAAGCGCACCATCCGCCGTCTTGACCGCGATGATCTCCATCTGCGTGCCTTCCACATTCACCGGGTAGAAGGATGCCTGTTCAGAGACGCCGGCCACGGGGATCACCAGATCTCTGCTGGGCGCAGGGGGGCCTGCCTGGGCCTGCGGCGTGGGCGCAGAGGGCTCTGCGGGCGCTTCTGTGCGGGTATCGGCAGGCGTCTCCGTTGGCGTGGCCGAAGGTGCGCTTGTGGGGGCCGTAGCCCCGCCCGCCGTTTCCGTCGCCTGGTTGGTAGCGGTGCAGCCCGTCAGCGTAAGCGCCAGCAGCAAAGCCAGGGCCGGTAGCAGCCCTTTGTATCCGTTCCCTTTCTGTATCCGTTTTCCCTGCATGGTCAATCCCTCCTGCTTTTCCGAATTATGGCTGTCTTTTTTTTCCGTTCTCTTTACCCCGCATGACAAACATCGCCACCGCGATCCCCACGATCGGCAATATGCAGTGCCAATGGATCAACAACGTTTCCACGGTTCATCCCCCTTCCACGCTCAGTGGCAACCGGCTTCGCCGCCCTCAAAAGTCTCCGGCGGCCAAATCAGGGTTTGATAGGCTGCCACCTCCGCCCGGATGGCCTCCACATCCACAGCGTCCAGATCATCCACCACCTTCATGTATCCGTAGAAGGCGTTGTCCCCGGTGGAAAAATCGAAGCTGTCGTCCGGCTGCAGGTACAGCGGGTTTTCCCCCGCATCCAGGTCAATTTGCGTGACATAATTGGGCACCAGCAGCTGCGCTGCGCCCTGCGCGCCAGATGACGCGTTGTTGACGACATGCCACCGGGTTATCAGCCCAGATTGCACCACCGCCACGGCAGGCGCAAAGCCCGCGTCAGTGAGCTCAATCTCCACTTCCTGCATCTCTTCGCCATTTTCATCCGTGA
>JAITTS010000075.1 GCA_031286995.1 Oscillospiraceae bacterium | reverse complement strand
GCCATACTTGCGGTTTATTCCTGTTGCGGGTTGGGTGGCCAGCGGCGTGACCGCGTTCATCTCCGGTCAGATTGGCGTAGAATTCCTGTGTTTCGGCGCGAACGTGTTGTTTATGGCGGGAATGATTGCGTACATTCTGCTCTCCCACCCTGGCTATTACGAGCATGTTGATGCAAACGAAGTAAAAGCCAGATACAGTGCCCATTTTGATTGTTACCTAAATTATTGCCCCATCCTTTGATCGCGATCAAGGAGCGGAACTTTTGCCCGAAAAATATTTTACGGCTGCGGCCTACCCGGCCTCTTCATAGCTTCCAGCTTTGACATGGATCCCTTCGTTCTTTGCCACCATGGCCGGGCGAGAGCGGTATAAAACCGGCCACTTTTTTTACCGTGCTGTACCCTTGAAAAAAAGCCGTGAATTTGGTATACTCTATTAGGTAGAAAAAATTTTTTTCTGCTGCAAAACCCTTGAAGGGACGGATGGTTTTGGTATTACACCTGGGCGCGGATTGCGCCATCCCCTGGCGGCACGTGCTGGCCATTGTGGATGCGCGCAATTTGGATAACCGCGACACCCGTGTCTTTCTGGATAGGGCGCAGGCAGCAGGCCAGGTGCGCACCGTACCGGATGGTGAGGTAAGGGCCATGGTGCTCGCCATGGATGACGCGGGGGTGCAGCGGGTCTACCTGTCGCCCATATCCGCCGCCACCCTGCGCATGCGCTAGGCGGGGCGCGGGCCATTCTTTTTTTGCGCTCTTTTTGTATAAGGATAGGGAGGTAAACATGGCGCAACGCGACAACCACGAATCCCATTACGATGAAACACAGATCCAGGTGCTCGAAGGGCTGGAGGCCGTGCGCAAGCGCCCCGGCATGTACATCGGTTCTACGGATTACCGGGGGCTGCACCATCTGGTCTACGAAATTGTGGATAACGCCATCGACGAGGCCCTGGCCGGTTACTGTGATGAAATTTTTGTCACCCTGCACCAAGATGGCAGCGTCAGCGTGGTGGATAACGGCCGAGGCTTTCCGGTGGGCATCCACCCCAAGATGGGCCGCCCGGCCGTAGAGGTGTGCCTGACCGTGCTGCACGCGGGCGGAAAGTTTGGCGGCGAAGGCTACAAGGTATCCGGCGGGCTGCACGGCGTGGGCGCATCCGTGGTCAACGCGCTCTCCAGCCGTCTGTGCGTCACGGTGCACCAGGCCGGTCATGTGCACTTTCAAGAGTACGAGCGGGGCAAACCCCTGGCGGATTTGCGCGTGACGGGCGAGACCGATCGCACCGGCACCACCATCCGCTTCTGGCCGGATGTGCGTACGGAAGAGAACGCCCTGGGCATCTTTGAGACCGGAGATTTTCAGTTCGATACTTTAAAGAATCGCCTGCGGGAGATGGCCTTTCTGAACAAGGGCGTCAAGATCCATCTGCGGGATGAACGCGCAGAGGTGAAAGAGCGCACCTATCACTACGAGGGCGGCATCCGCGAATTCGTCAAATACCTCAACAAGAACAAAGAGACCCTGTACCCAGAGCCCATTTACGTAGAGGGCGTGCGCGGCACCACCACGGTGGAGATCGCCATGCAGCACAACGACACCTACACCGAGAACATCTTCTGCTTTGCCAACAACATCGCCACGCCCGAGGGCGGCACGCACCTGATGGGCTTTAAGAGCGCCATCACCCGTGCGGTGAACGACTATGGGCGCAAGTACAAAATTCTCAAAGAGAACGACGCCAACCTGCAGGGTGAGGATATCCGTGAGGGGTTGGCCGCCATCATCTCCGTCAAGTTAATAGATCCCCAGTTCGAGGGCCAGACCAAGAGCAAACTGGGCAACAGCGAGGTGCGCGCCATTGTGGATCAATTGGTCAGCCAGCAGCTTGCGGACTTTATGGAGGAGAACCCCGCCACCGCCCGCACCATTCTGGAGAGGTGCTTAAGCGCCGCGCGCGCGCGGGAGGCAGCCCGCAAGGCCCGCGATTTAACGCGCCGCAAGACCGTACTGGAATCCGCGAGCCTGCCCGGCAAGCTGGCCGACTGCAGCGAGCGCGACCCCAGACGGTGCGAAATTTTTATGGTGGAGGGCGACTCCGCGGGTGGATCGGCAAAAACGGGGCGCGACAGGCACTTTCAGGCCATCCTGCCCCTGCGCGGCAAAATACTGAACGTGGAAAAAACCCGGCTGGATCGCATTCTGGCCAACAACGAGATCAAGGCCATGATCACCGCCTTTGGCTGCGGTGTGGGGCAGGATTTTAACCTGGAGAAACTGCGCTACCACCGCATTGTCTGCATGACCGATGCGGACGTGGATGGCAGCCACATCCGCATCCTGATGCTCACCTTCTTTTACCGCTACATGCGCCCCCTCATTGAGGGAGGGTATGTCTACATCGCCCAACCGCCCCTGTACAAGGTGACCCGGGGCAAGAGCGAGCGCTACGTCTACGATGACGCGGCGCTGGAGAAGCTGCTCGGGGAAATAGGGCGCGACAACAAGCCGGAGATACAGCGCTACAAAGGCCTGGGTGAGATGAGCGCCCAGCAGCTTTGGGAGACCACCATGGATCCCGCCACCCGCACCATGATGCGTGTGAAGGTAGAGGACGCCATCGCGGCGGATGAGATTCTCACCCTATTGATGGGCGAAAAGGTGGAACCCAGGCGCGAGTTTATTGAAGAAAACTGCAAACTGGTGGTCAACCTGGATATTTGACCCCATACAGCGAGGTGAACCCCTTTGGATGAGCAACGAATACAGGAACATTTGATCCCCATCGACCTGGAGCAGGAGATGCGCAAGTCCTTTATCTCCTACGCCATGGCCGTCATCATCACCCGCGCCCTGCCGGATGTGCGCGATGGGCTCAAGCCCGTGCACCGGCGCATTCTCTACGCCATGCACGAGCTGGGCATGACGCCGGATAAGCCTTTTCGCAAATCCGCCCGCATCGTGGGCGACGTACTGGGCAAGTACCATCCCCACGGCGACAGCGCGGTGTACGACGCCATGGTGCGCCTGGCACAGGATTTTTCTACCCGCTACCTGCTGGTGGATGGTCAGGGCAACTACGGCAGCGTGGATGGCGACGGCGCGGCGGCCATGCGCTATACAGAGGCACGCATGTCCAAGATCACCCAAGAGATGGTCGCGGATCTCGACAAAGAGACAGTGGATTTTTACCCCAACTTCGATGAAACGCTGATGCAGCCCGCCGTCATGCCCAGCCGCTTCCCCAACCTGCTGGTCAACGGCTCCAGCGGCATCGCGGTGGGCATGGCCACGAACATCCCTCCCCACAACCTGGGGGAGGTAGTAGACGCCGTGGTCTGCCTGATAGACAACCCGCAAGCCACTTTGGCGGATTTGATGCAGCACATCAAGGGGCCGGATTTCCCCACCGGCGGCATCATTTTAGGTCGAAACGGCATCTACGATGCCTACAGCACCGGCAGAGGGCGTATCATCACCCGCGCAAAAACGGATATCGAACCCATGGCGGCCAACCGTTCACGCATCGTGGTGACGGAG
>JAITTS010000039.1 GCA_031286995.1 Oscillospiraceae bacterium | reverse complement strand
GCATCTGAAAAACGGTATAGCGCAGCGCGCCCTGTATGCCCTCGTCCGCATCTATTTGAATATCGCAGTCGCGCCAAAGCGCGGCCCAGGCATCCTCGTTGCTTTGCCAAGGGTCGGCGGGCTGCGCGGTAGAGGGCTCGCCTTTCACCAGGATCCGCACTTGTTTTTGCACGCAAAGCGTTTCGCCTTGCTTTAGCGCTATGGAAAGGCATGTTTTCGCTTTCCCGCCGGTGATTTCGGAAGTACGCTCGCAGGCGCGGTCGGCGGTGAGCGCCCATTCCATTTGCAGGGCGTGGCCGCTGGGAACCGTGTGCATATGCAAACTGTGCTCCGTAAGCGCATCCGGCGCAAGCAGCTGTAGCGTTTCCGTTGCGCGAACCATTTGGTCGTCATGGACGGGCAAATTGCGGACATGGCCATCCACCACGGAAATCACGGCATAGGTTCCGGCTTCCTTTGCCGTCAGTTCCAGCGAGATGCAGATCAACTGCTGATCCGCCATGCTCACCATGCGCTTCGTCGTGCAGGAAACGCGGGTTCCCTCCCACTGATGCGTCAATACGCCGTTTCGCATATTCAGCCGCTGCGCAATCGCTTGAGGCTGTTCGCCCGCCACAAGGAGGCAGAGCGCATCGGGGAGCTGCACCATATCGGTAATGCCCGGCTTGATATACTCAAATAAACCCGCGCGGAAAATGCTGTGCGCTTGCGGCTCCTTTTTTTCTTCCTGCAAGGAATACCCGCGGACGCCCACCTTGCCATTCCCGATACAAAAGATGCTTTCGCTCACATCATCGCACTGCGAGAAGCGGGAAATCTCCCAGGGCGTACTCTTCACATCCGTCATTTTCACCCATCCTTTCAAATACCGGGATTTGTTCGAGATCGCAGGGGTAACGGATGGTTTGATTCCCCTCGACAACGGTTTGGGTAAACAGCGAGCGCCAGCGCCCTTTGGGCAAGTACACGTCCCTTTCCATTGCACCCTCCTTCACGAGCGGCGCAACCAGCAGCCCTCGCCCCAGCATGTATTCATCCTCTGTCGCCAGCGCGGTTGGATCATCCGCGAAGTCTATGCACAGGTGCGCCATCATGGGCCGCAGATTTTCCACACAATTGCGCGCTTCCTGCAAAAGATAGGGCATCAGCCAGACGCGCACCCGCGCATAGTATCGCGCGATGGATAGCAACCGTGGCTCGTGCAGCTTCTCGGCAAGGTTCCAGGGACTGCGGTCATTGATAAAGTCGGCACCCTGCGTGCTGTAAAACTGGCCGCTCCGGGGCTCCGAATGCCACTGCATGACAGGGCTGAAGCAACCCATGGCCGTGGCGCGCAGATACAGCGCCGCCGAGGGCAGCTCCCCGGCAAACCCGCCGATGTCAAACCCCCAGAAAAGGATGCCGGACAGCCCCGCGCTGATGCCCGCGCAAAGCTGCGCCTCGAGCTCGCACCATTCGCTTTCCTGGTCTCCGGCCCAGTGCATGGGTTGCGTTTGCGCGCCGACATAACCGGCCCTGCTGAACGTAACGCCGGCTACGCCATGCGCTTGCATAAAATCGTGATACGCGCCGACATATTGGGCGGGATATAGGTTGTGCGCCGCCCTGCCGGATAAGCCGTTATGCAGCACGACCCGCTTGTCAAAAAGGAACTCGCCGCCATCGGTCTTAAACCCTTCCACGCCCATTTCCAGCAGATAGGCGCGTTTGTCAAACCACCACCGCACCGCCTCCGGGTTTGTAAAATCCAGCAGCAGGCTGTTGTGAAACCACTTCTCCGTAATGCGATAGGGCGTGCCATCCGCGCACATCACGCAGTAGCCCTTGCCGACGGCCTCTTGCATATCGGCACGCAGGGCTTCCCCCGGATCGCCGTCCCATTCGTGCTTGATGATGGGGATTTGCCAGAGCACCAAGTGCAGCCCGGCGTCACGTATTTTCTTTACCAAGGCCGCGGGGTCTCTCCAGCTTTTGCGGTCATTCCAGCGGTAGAAGGTTCGCTCGTCGCTCCACGCTTCCAGCACCATCACCAGCGCCGGGTAGTCCAGCGTCTTGATCGCTTGCAGCTGCGCTTCCACTTCGGCGTCATGATGCCATCCGTTCGCGGATATCCACAGGCCGAACGCCCAGTCAGGCGGGAGAACAGGCCGCCCTGTCATGGCGATATATTGTGCCAGAACCTCGCGCGGCCTGCCAAAAAGCAAATGATCCTCTGTGAGTATAGGCCCTTCTGTTTCCTGGGTGATGCAAAGGTCTTCGCCAAAGGTCATGCGGGCTGGAATGCCGCCGCCGCGATACCAGCCGAACCCCTGCTCCGTGATGAAAAACGGTGCGGGCAGATAGGTTTGATCCTGCTGGTGTGTAAAGCGCTCGACCACACGCCCGTTGCTTGCGCGCCCTTTTTGATTGACAGCATCAAAACGCTCGCCCGTACCCCAGATGTACGCACAGGGAAGCGTCGCGGTTATGCTCAGCTCCGTAACACGCCGCCGTGTGTCCTGGCGAACGATTATTTCTTTCCCTTGCATCGCCGGGACGTGCGACGCTCGGTCACTTAACCGATTAAGTTTCCATAAAAACGCATCTTTGGAAACTGTCAAGGAAAAATCGGCCGTCAGCGGTAGCGTCGCCTCTTCGCAAGGTTCGCCGCTCGCCCGTTCAGCCGTCGTGCGGATCGTCAATTTTCCGTTCCAAAGGAACGAAACCGTAATCCCCTGCGCAAACTCGGCGTGAATGGCATTCGTCTCACGCAGCAAGCATTGGGGTGCGTTCAGTCTTTGCCGTGTTTCAACGTCGAAGCGGAAGGTGGGGGGGGGAGCTTTCGCCGCCCGCCTGTATCCGATAAGAGAGGGTTGCCGGGCGTTCAAACCGGCCCAAGGAGAAACGGTAGGTATGCTCGCCGCTGCGTATGCCTGCTCGTTGCGCCTGCGCCGCTCCGTCAACCGTCCAGTGAAGCACAGGCGTCGCGGCGTTCTGATCTACGCGACAGTCAATTACGATTTCATCCCCGATCAGCGGCGTTTCAGGATGCCGCGCAAAGCCGCAATCCTCAAAAGGAACCAGGCCTTCCGGCAGATGCTTTATCATGGGCCTACTCCCTTCTGTCCTCTACGGATTCACGTTCAACAAGCGTGATGGGCATGATAATCTCACGCTTTTTGTGCTCTGTCTGCGCGGCGGCGTCAATGATGACCTGCACGGCGTTGCGGCCTTTGGCGGATATATCCTGGCGAATCGTGGTAAGCGACGGCTCGCACATCTGAGAGAGATATACGTCGTCGAAGGACACGATGGACAGATCCTGCGGGATGCGCACCCCCAGGCCATGCAAGCCCTTCACGAGACCCATTGCCAGCACGTCCGCCGCAATGAAGGCGGCCGTTTCCTTTTGCCCGCGTTCCGCCATTTCTTTTGCGGCACATATACCGTAATCAAAATCAACGGTGCCGGCGTATACCCTCTTTTCATTGAATGCGATGCCGGCCTGCGCCAGCGCCGCAAGATAGCCGCTGTATCGTTTGTCGTTGACCCCATGCTCGCGCAGCGAGCCCGAAACAAAAGCAATTTTTCGATGCCCATGCTCAATCAGATAGCTGGTCGCCAACCGTCCGCCTTCCTTGTCGTCAATGCCGATGGTATGGAAAGCGGGATCCCGCACATAGCTATCGATCAGCACCACAGGCACATCGATCGAGCGAAGTTCAGCTAAGTTTTTGCTGGGATACGTACCCACGACAATGATGCCATCCACGCCGCGATTTCGCGCAATATTGATATAGCTTTGATCCGTTTCCGTCCCGGTTAGCAACAGATGATAGCCGCTTTTTCTGGCGGTATACTCGATCGCCGACAGCAGCTCGCCGTAAAACGGATTCGCAAACATGAACTCCTTGCCTGGCTCCGTTTGAGGAATGATGACGCCGATCATATTCGTCTTTCTGCTGATAAGGCTCCGAGCGTTCAGGTTCGGGACATAGTTGAGCCTTTTCACCGCATCCCACACGCGCGCCGTTGTATCCGCGCTGATGGTTTCTCCGGGATGATGGTTGAGCACATAGGACACCGTGGCCTTCGACACGCCCACCTCGCGGGCAACATCCATGATGCTCACTCGTTTCATCGTCGACCACCTCTACACAATCGCTTAACCGTTTCAGTTTATACGAGTAGTATAATACGAAAAACTTCATCCTGTCAATACCCGTTGTTGGGACTGCAGGGCAAAAGCACTTACTTTTCTTTTGCGGAAGAAGAGGTATAATTTTGTAGGGTGAAGGACGTGAAAATACAACATCTAGATACGACTTGCTTCACTCTGCAATCTTCAATCCTCTCTTTCGAGCCTCCACGATTTTCTTTCGGACTTCTAAATGTATCATTCCTGCCACTTATACCATGTGGCCATATTTATTTGGAAGAGCTATAATTTATTGTAAAGACATTACTCGTTTTTAGCAGAACGTCCAGTCAATGCCGTTCCCCGAATCCAACGCGAAAAGAGGAATCTCGTTTTTTTTGACCGCCTTTGGTCGATCTGCTTTGCTATGCCCTTTTTAGGCTGGTTGGGCGGTTGTTTGTTTCAAACTACTACTGTTCCTATAAGAAAAACAAAACGATTGCGCATAGCGCATAGGGAGATATTTAATATCCTGTTCACGAACGTAGCCTTGACAACATTTAATTTCCGTGATAATATATGTCGTGGAAGCAAATTGCATTAAGGAGGATACAAATGGCTGTTTACGATTACAGCTACATCAGTATGGAGGGTAAAACCGTCCCGCTATCCGAATACACGGGTAAGGTCTTGCTGATTGTCAACACCGCCAGTAAATGCGGCTTTACGCCGCAATATGCCGGATTGGAGCAGTTATGGAAAACGTACCGTGAGCGCGGGCTTGTGATCATTGGTTTTCCGTGTAACCAATTCTTACGCCAAGACCCCGGTGACAACGCGCAAATACAGGAATTTTGCACGGTGCGCTATGGCGTTACTTTCCCTCTTTCGCAAAAGATTGATGTAAAAGGCGCGGACGCTCACCCGCTGTTCAAGGAATTATCCGATGGAAAAAACATCAAGTGGAATTTTGCGAAATTTCTGATTGACCGTTCCGGCAATCTCAGCGAACGGTTTGGCTCCACTAAAAAGCCGGAACAGCTGGTGCCATTTATTGAAAAACTGCTGTAACTGCGTAAAGGAAGGTGTGAAGTGGATTCTAAAGAATATTGTATTTCTATCAACGGGTTAATGCAGACCGCCGGGTCAAAGTACGCTAAGGCAACCAGCCAGCAATTTGCAGGCCAAAATCTTACGATGTCGCAAATTAGCATTTTGCTTCTGCTTGACCAATGCGGTGCGATGAAGGTGAGCGATATTTCTTCCTCCCTCAATATGAGTGGAAGCAACGTGACAAATATTTGCAAGCGACTTGAAAATATGGGGCTTGTTCAGCGCAACCGATTGCAGGACGACCAGCGGGTAGTCAAAGTTAAATTGACTGTTGCCGCAGAGGAAAAAATGGATGGCATTAAAGCCACTATCGGCGATTTTCACCACAAAATTCGTGAATACATTTCCGAGGATGATTTGAAAGACATCCATATCGGTCTTGTGAAGCTCAATAAGCTATTCGATATTTTTTTTGATATGGAGGGCAAGTCATGAACATAGAAGTACGCTATTTGTCGAAATCCGGCAATACAAAAAAGGTGGCGGAGGCGATTGCCGAAACGCTGAACGTAGCGGCAAAACCCATTACCGAGCCGGTTAGCCCTGATACCGACCTTTTGTTTTTGGGCGGGGCGGTTTACGCTTTTGGCATAGATGAGGGGCTAAAAGCCTTTATTCACAATTTGAGCGGCGTTAAAGCGGTGGCTGTATTCAGCACAACTGCGGTTGTGAAGTCTGCTTATTCGCACATAAAACCGTTGCTTGACGCAAAAGACATTGCTGCCCTTGACGCAGAGTTTCATTGCCGTGGCGCGTTCAAGTTTCTGCACAAAGGCAGACCGAACGCCGATGACTTGAAGCGCGCGGGAGAATTTGCGCGAACGGTTGCCGATTTACACAAAGGGCGGTGACAACTGTGCAAGCGATTATGGAAACGGCATTTGATGCTGCCTATCTTGCCGCCGTACTGACAATGGGCGTCATCATGTGCGCCAAAGCGAAGTCAAATCGCGGATTTTGTCTGTTTGGCATCATGGCGCTTGTGCTTGGGTGCGGCGACGCTTTTCATTTGCTGCCGAGGGCATATAGCTTAATAACCGACAGCATGGACGTGAATGTGGCGGCGCTTGGGTTTGGAAAACTTGTAACCTCTATCACGATGACCGCGTTCTATGTGATTTTCTACCATTTTATGAGAATGCGCTATAAGGACGCCGGGAAAACCCCATTGACAGCAGCGGTCTATGCCCTTGCCGCTCTGCGGATCCTGCTGTGTCTGTTCCCACAAAATGACTGGTTCAGCGCAAATGCTCCGCTGAGTTGGGGAATATACCGAAATATCCCGTTTGTTATTTTGGGTGTGATTATCATCTGTCTGTCTTTCTCATACGCAAAGGAACACAAGGACAAACCCTTTGCGCTCGCTTGGCTTGCGGTTTTGCTGTCGTTGGCGTTTTATATCCCCGTGGTTCTATGGGCAGACGCCATACCGATGATTGGTATGTTGATGATTCCGAAAACGCTCTGTTATGTATGGCTCGTGCTGATGGGGTTCGGAGAGTTTCGCAAGAACGGCAAAAAGAGCACCTAAAACCATTCACTTTAGCACTATTTTAACAATCACGTGTTATACTATCCCCAAAAGGAGGTGCCGTCATGATACACAGAAGCTAAACCAAATCGCCTGCAAGCATCTACGGTTTGGCGGATTGAATCTGGATGTGGTATACGAGAATTTGGCGCGGCAGATTGCCGGTGGGCGGCTCGATATAGACAGTGGCATCACCGAGGCCGTTGAACATGACAAACAGCGCCGGCAGTTCAAACGCGAGATTGCCGCTTTTGAGAAAAAGATACTCCGCGAGAAGCAGTTCAACTGTCAGGTCGAACTATATGGCGAATTAAAACGGCCATAAGCCGAGTTGAAGGAGGAACGAAGATCAAAAGCCGAGCTATGGGTTGTTATACCGCCTAATACGAGAATTGGCTGCGTTAGCGGTTTCCCTATAAAAAACTTGCATCTTGTCCCAACAACAGATATAATTGACAGCAATGAAAGGCGGTGTTTTGAAACCATGAACCAATTATTGCTGCTTACGGAAAGCGTTGCGCCCGCGGCCACAGATGCCGCAGCCGCTGCGGCGGAACAGGGCGGTGTTGCCGCTATGCTGGTGCAATTCGTGCCCCTCGTTCTCATCTTTGTGGTGTTCTACTTTTTGCTGATCCGCCCCCAGCGCAAAAAGGATAAGGCCGCGAAAGATATGCTCAAGCGCCTCTCCGTGGGCGACCGGGTGTGCACCATCGGCGGCATCTACGGCACCATTGATTCCATCAAGGATGATGTGCTGACCCTGGCCGTCGGGCAAGATAAAGTAAAGCTTGTCTTCGCCCGCTGGGGTATCCGCAACGTGGAGGAGAGCAGCATCTCTAACGACACCGAGGCGCTGGTGTAAAATTTCAATCTGTATAAACCCTCCTGCCCCCGCATAGGCTGAAGCATGATGCGGACAGGAGGGTTTTTTATGCGCAACCAGGAACTGTTTTCCGGGGGCACCCGAGGCCGCCAGGCGGCACACACGCCCAGGGCAGGCGGTCTGCTGCGGGGCGTGCTAGCGGCTACGGCGCTTACGCTGGGCTGCATCGTCGCCTTCGCGCTCATCATGCGCGCGCTCAAGCCCAGCGACCTGGTGGTGTCGGCGTTCAATCAAATCCTCAAGCTCGCTTCCATCCTGGCCGGGGTATGGGTCGGCGTAGGCCGTGGCAATCCCGGCGGCGCGGGCCGCGGCGCGCTGATCGGTTTGTTGTACATGGCGCTGGGTGTCGGGCTGTACGCCCTGCTCAGCGGCGAGCCCCTCGCCCTGCTGGCCTACGCGGCGGATATGGGCATGGGTGTGGCGGCGGGGGGGCTTTCCGGCGTGGTGGTATCCAACCTGCCCGCCGCAAAATGAAGAGCGCACTGCGGCGCGCCCTGGGGATGTCGGTTCTCTGCCTGGCGGCGGTGTGGATGGCGCGGGCGGAGCCGCCAAAGCGCCTCATTGTCATTGATACCCAGCGCATGTCTTTAACCCTCTACGAAAATGGTAAGGAGATCAAGCGTTATCCCATCGCTGCCGGGGCCAGCGGCACACCCTCACCTGTGGGCGTGTTTCGCGTGGTGGGACGCTTTGTGCCCAAGGCGGCGGGTGGGTTTGGCACGCGCTTTTTGCGTCTCAGCGTGCCATGGGGGGTCTACGGCATCCACGGCACCAACCGGCCCGGTTCCATCGGCAGCCATGCGTCGCACGGGTGCTTTCGCATGTTCTCCAAAGATGCGGAGTCGCTCTACGCCCTGGTGCCCAACGGCACGCCGGTTATTATAGAAGCCGGGCCCTACGGTGAGCTCGGCAGCAGCCTGCGGCAGCTCTCACCGGGCGACCGCAACGCCCACGTGGTGGCCGTGCAGCGCAAACTGCGCGCCATGGGTTATTACACCGGCAACGCGGATGGCGTGTACGGCCCCGGCACCAGCGCGGCCCTGCGCGATTTTCAGGCGGATCACGGCTTGCCCGCGGTGGATCATGTGGATCAGCGGACGTATGACGCGCTGGGCATATTTCTTTTTGAATAGACGGGTTGTACTATGGCCCGCGGATGGCGCATATTCTCCAGAAAAGGGGGGATGGTGTGGCCTGGCGCGCGCAGCTGCTGCCCTTTTTTTCCCCGCCTTTGGCCCAGGCGATACAGGGGCTGAGCCGGGCGCAGGCCGATGCCCTGCGGGAGTTGCGCGTGCGTGTGGGGCAACCCCTGGAGTGGGTGGGGCTGACATCCCCACCTGCGTGCGGTTGGGCGGCGGATCAGCAGGCGGTGCAGCGCCTGGCCCAGGCCTTTTTGCACCACTCCGCCTACGCCAGGCAAGAGGAGGTGCGCCGGGGCTTCTTGACGGCGCCGGGCGGGCACCGGGTAGGCCTGTGCGGCCGTGCGGTGCTCACGGATGGGCGGATGACGGGTCTGCGGGATGTTTCATCCCTGTGCGTGCGCATCGCCAGGGCCGTGCCCGGCGCGGCGGATTGGCTGCTGCCGCTGCTCTTTGCCGAAGGGGCGCCCCAGAGTGCCCTGCTCTTTTCCGCGCCGGGTTTAGGCAAAACCACACTGCTGCGGGATGCGGTACGCCAGCTCTCGGATGTGCGCGGCCTGCGGGTGGGTCTGGTGGATGAGCGCGGCGAGGTCGCCGGATCGGTGGATGGGGTGGTGCAGTTGCCTGTGGGCAGCCGCACGGATGTGCTGGATGGGTGCCCCAAGGCCCAGGGCATGCCACTGTTGCTGCGGGCCATGGCCCCCCAATGGCTGGCTGTGGATGAAGTGGGCGGGCAGGGGGATGCCGATGCCCTGGCGGATGCCGCCCGGTGCGGGGTATCCGTGCTGGCCACGGCCCACGGGGATACGCTGGCGCAGCTGCGCCGGCGGCCCGCTCTGCGCGCGCTGTGGCGGCAAGGCATGTTTGCCCGCTATGTGCGCCTAGGCCCGGATGCGGCGCCCGCGGGGGTGTGGGATGCGCAGGGCCAAGGATTAGAGGTGTGACGGTGCGTATCATGCTGGCCGCCCTGGCGGGCGCGGGATGCGGCGCGCTGGGCTTTGCGCTGGCGAACCTGGCGCAGGCGCGCGTGTCGCTGCTGTGGGGTTGCGCGGAGGCGCTTCGCTGCCTGCGCACGGCGGTGTGCGTCCGGCAGGATTTGCTGCCGGAGGCTCTGGAGAACCTGCCCGCCGAAGGGGCATCCCAAGCGCCCTGGGCGCGGTGCTTCGGCGAACTGGGGCGGCTGCTGCGCCAAACCCCCGGGGCCGCGCTCTGCGACGTGTGGCGGCAGGCTTGGGCGGATGCCTCCGGCCTGGCCCCGTTGCGCGAGGCGGATGCGCTACTGCTGTTGCCCTTGTGGCAGCGCCTGGGGCAGGGCGGCGTGGCGGATCAGCAGGCGCTGCTGGATGGCGTCACGCAGGATGTGCGGGCCAGGCACAGCGCGCTGGATGCCACGCTGGCAAATACCCGGCGGCTGTGCCGGGCCCTTGGGGGCATTGGCGGTCTGTGCCTGTTTTTACTATTGCTGTAAGGCCGGGGGAGGGAATCGCGTGAACGTGGATTTGCTGTTTCAAATCGCGGGCGTGGGCATCTTGGTGGCGGTGCTGGGGCAGGTTCTCAAACGCACCGGTCACGAAGATATGGCCACCATCATATCCCTGGCCGGGCTGGTCATCGCGTTGCTGATGGTGGTCAACCTGATCGCCCAGTTGCTAAACAGCGTCAAGAGCATCTTCCAATTCTATTGAGCGCAAGAGAGGGCACGATGGAAGCGTTGCAGTTGGTAGGGATGGGCGTGGCGGCGGCCATTCTGAGCCTGATGGTGCGCGAAAGCAGGCCAGACATGGCCCTGCTGATCTCGCTGGCCGCCGGGGTCATGCTCTTGGGCGTGGTGCTCTCGCGTTTCTCACAGGTGCTGGCCCTGTTGGGTGATTTGGCTGCACGGGCGCGCCTGACGGAGGGCTACCTGCTCACCATCATCCGGGTGATGGGCGTGGCCTACCTGGCGGAGTTCGGCGTGCAGATTTGTCGGGATGCGGGCGCGGGGGGCGTGGCCGCCAAGGTAGAGCTGGGGGGCAAGCTGATCATTCTGGCCATGGCCGCGCCCATCGTCGCATCCCTGGTGGATACCGTTACGGGTATGCTGCAATGATCGGCAAGCGCCGCCTGCGCGCTTTGCTGTTTGCTGCGCTGGGCTTTGCGCTGTGGGCGGGCGCCGCCCGCGCTCAAGCCCTGGATGAAGCCATGGGCCTGGCTCTGGGTGGGGTGGATTTCCCCGCGCTGCAAGGGGCACTGGATGGCATGCTGAGCCCCGGCGCGGCAGTCGATGCCCGGGACTTGGTGGATAACCTGGCGCAGGGCCGGTACGCGTTGGATGCCGGGGCGCTGCTGCGCCGCCTGGCCGCGCTGCTTTGGGACAACATCCGGGATAACGCGGGCTTGGCGGCGCTGTTGCTGGCGCCCGCCGTACTGTGCGGGGTGCTGGCGCAAATGCGCGCGGCCTTCGAAGAGGAGAGCGTGGCGCAGATCGCCCACTACGCCTGCTTTGTGCTGGTGTGCGCGCCTATGATCCACAATTTGGTCGCTCAGGTGAACGCGGCGCGGGCGACGGCGGATGGCATGTACGCGGGCATGCAGGCACTCTTTCCCGTGCTGCTGACGCTGTTGGCCGCGGTGGGGGGCAACGCCTCATCCGCCTTTTTTCAGCCCGCAGTGATCGCGGCGGGCGGCTCTATGACCGCCGTCGTGCGGGATGTCACCCTCAACCTGGCCCTGTGCTGCGCCGCCATCACGGTAGTCAACCATCTCTCAAGCCGCGTACACCTGCAGCGGCTCGGCGGCTTGCTGCGCACCGTGGCCAACTGGGTGCTTGGGGTGTGCTTCACGGTGTTCATCGGCGTGATGACCGTGCAGGGCATGAGCGTCGCAGCTGTGGATGGGGTATCCATCCGCACCGCCAAGTACGTCATTGATTCCTTTGTGCCCGTGGTAGGCGGCATGTTCGCCGATACGGTGGATGCACTGGTGGGCTGCTCTCTGCTGGTTAAGAACGCCGTGGGACTCGTGGGGCTGATGGCGCTGACGCTCTATGTCGCCGCGCCGCTGGCCAAGCTGCTGGCCACGATGCTGATCTACCGCCTGTGCGCCGCCCTGCTGGAGCCTGTGGCTGATGCCCGCGTGGTGGCCTGCGTGGGCGGCTTTGCGGATGTGCTCATGCTCGTCTTTATCACACTGCTGTGCATGGGGGTCATGTTCTTTCTGCTGATCGCCCAGTTGCTGGTGGTGGGCAATCTGACCGTCATGCTGCGATAAGGGGGCACGCGTGTCGCTGCTGTTCTTGCTGGTGGCGCGGCTGTGCGCCCTGGTCATGCTCTCGGCGCTTGCGCAATTGTTGCTGCCCGCGGGTAACATGCGCAAATATGCCCGCCTGGTATGCGGCCTATTGGTATTACATATCATGGTATCACAGGTGTTTGCCTGGCTGCGGCAGATATCCCCCACGGATGCGCCGGATGTGGGGGCCTGGCTCGCACCCACATCCGCGCAACCCCTAAGGGAGGGGCAGCGGCAGGCCCGGCAGGCGCGCTTGCGCAGTCTGTCGACCTGGGCCGCCGCCCAGGCGGAGGCGGCGGGGGTGGCGCGGCCCGGGATAGAGCTGCTGGTGGATGCCGCCGATACCCTGCTGGGCCTGCGCGTGACGGGCGATATCGCTGCGGCGGATGCGCAGGCGGATGCCCTGCGGCAGCGCATCGCCGGGGCGCTGGGCATATCCCCCCCGGCCGTCACCCTGCAGCAGGAAGGGGAGGATGGGTCTTGAGGGTGCGCGCCTGGGCAAGCAGGCTGGGGGGCATACGGTACGTCCGCTGGGCACTGCTGGCTGTGTTGATCGGTCTGGGGGGATGCTTAGCCTTGGGTTCGCCGCCCACAGACGGATCTCCGCAGGGCCAGACCGCCCTGGAGCAGCGGCTCAGCCGTGTGCTCTCCGCCGTAGAAGGCGCTGGATGCGTAGAGGTGATGGTCTACGCCACGCCGCCGCAGGCGGCCCCGGCAGGGGCTTTCGGCGCGCCTGCCCGCGCGGCAGAAGAGGTGCCCACCGGGGTCATTGTGGTGGCCGACGGCGCGGGCAGCCTGCAGGTGCGTCTGGCGCTGACCCAGGCGGTGCGCACGCTGCTGGGCCTGCCCGCTGCCTCTGTGGAGGTGCTGCGGCGGGGAGAGAGTTTGCCATAACCAAAAATGGGAGGAATTGCGATGCAACGTTTTAGAGAGAGAATCCCCCGGCGGCTGGATCGCCGCACGGGTATTCTGCTGACGCTGTTGGCGCTGCTGGTGCTATCCAGCATTGCCAATTATCAACTGGGGCTTTCGGCGCGCGGCGGACAAACAAGCCTGCCCGTATCCCGCGTGCTGGGCGCGCAGCCAACCCAGGCGCCTACCCCAACCGCTGGGCCAAAGGATACGGGCAGCGCCTTTGCGGATTACCGAAATGAGCGTGGGGCCACCCGCGCGCAGGAGATCGCCATGCTCGACGAAATGATAGCGGATAAGGCAGCGGGAGATGATATGGCCAATCAAGCCCGCGAGCAAAAACTGGCCTTTGTGCGCGCACTGGAACAGGAGGCGAGCCTGGAAGGGTTGCTCAAGGCGCGCGGTTACGAGGATGCGCTGGTATCCGTGCAACCCGGCGCGGTCACCGTGGTCGTCAAACGGGAAAGCCTGACCAGTGCGGAAGCCACGCAGATTTTGGATATGGCTGCCCGCGAGACAGGGTCGCAAGCGCGGGATATCAAGATTATTCCCACCAAATAGCGCGCGCCATTTGTCAAGCGCGCGGAAATCTGGTATACTAAAGCATATCCTCAAGGAGGCGCATCAAAGATGAACGAAAACTTGCCCATACAGGTAGAGCCCATCCAAGAGGGGGGCACCATTACTTACGCCACCGAGGTCATCGCCATCATCGTGGGCGTGGCCACTACCGAGGTGGATGGGATCGCCAGCATGGCCGGGGTGTCTTCCATATCCGAGATTTTGGGCGGGCGGAACAAGAACGTGGCGCGGGGCGTCAAGGTAGAGGTGGGGGCCGAAGAGGTCTCTGTGGATGTTTCCGTCATCGTGGACTACGGCATCCCCATACAGGCCGTCTGTCAAGAGGTGCAAGAGAACATCCGCAAATCCATCGAGACCATGACGGGCCTGCACGTCATTAAGGTAGATGTGCACGTGCAGGGCGTCAGTTTCGAGAAGGAGAACAAAGAACTGCAACAGAGCCAGCAGACCGCCCGCTTGGAATCCGCGCGGGCGAGCGGCGAAACCATCCCAATCCCGGCAGCCCCGGCGGAGTGGGCGCAAGAGCCGTCGCCCGCCGCGCAGCCCGCATCCCCGGTAGCCCCGGAGCCGTCCATTCCGCAGGAGGATGCGGAGAAACCGCAGCCGGATGCCGATCCGCAGCCAGAGCCCGCGCCGCCGGAATCGCCCAAGAAGCGCGGGCCGGGCAGGCCCAAGCGTCAACCGAAGGAGTAGGCGCGGCCCGGCTGATCCGGCGCGCCCAAAAGACAAGGGAGGGAACCCATGAAGCACGCGTTTTTTGATCGCCTGCTGATCATCCTGTGCACGCTGCTGCTGCTGGCGATCGCAGCCTTTGGGCTGGGTATTGTGACCGGCTTGGTGCCCGTGGCTCTGGTGGTGGAGTGGCTGAACCTGGTGTTCGTCAGCGGCGGCCCGCGCATCCTGTTCATTGCCTGTGCCGCGGCCATCGCGGTGCTGGCCGTCTTTCACTTCTGCATCGTGCTGCCCAAGCGCAAAAGCCGCGCCAGCAGTTTCGCCTTGCAGCAGACGGAGCACGGCACACTGAAAATCTCTGTCCGCGCGCTGGAGCACCTGGTGCAAAAGTGCATTGACCAGCACCCGGAACTGACGGCGGTCTCCTCATCCATCCACAGCGACGAGGAGACCGTGCGTGTGGATCTGCGGGTGACACTGCAGGCGGATATCAACATCCCCTTGGCCATCGCTTCACTGCAAAAGCAGATCAAGCAGTATATTGAGGCCTGTTCCGGTGTAGAGGTGGATGAGGTGCGCGTATTTGTCGAGGCCACCACACCGGTGCAGACAGCCGTGCGTTCACCCTACGCCATACCGGATATGCTGCAGCCTCATCTGCCCAAACTGCCGGAACAGACCGCCCCAGCATCCGTGATGGAGCCACCCAGCGCCCAGCCCATGCCTGTGGAGGCTTGGCTGGCGGATGAAGAAGTGACCAGCAGCGCGCCCGCGTGGGAAGCGCCGCCGACGGAAGAGCAGGCGGAGACCGCACCGAACCAACCCGAAGCAGCGCCCATGGAGGCGGATGCAGAGGAAACCCTTGAGGAACCGGTACAGGATGAGGTGGAGGATGCCACCGAGACCGAAGCGCCGCAAGAGTCGTCGGACTTGCAGGAAGGGGAGTAGTTGTTATTATGAAGGACTTTCGCGATTTTTTTGCAAAGGCCTGGAAGCCCGGTACACCGCTGGCCGCGCTCTTCTACGGCGTGGTGGGCCTGGTGGTGGCTGTGCTCTTTCTGCTCATCGGCTTCTGGAAAACCGTGCTGGTGGCGCTGTGCGTGGGGATGGGGCTCTTTTTGGGCGGCGTGGCGGACAAGCACACCATCTTTCGGCGATTGCTCAGCCGTATCTTTCCATCAGATAACTGAGGCGTTCTGACGCCCACGAAACGGAGAATGGAACCATGGCGCGATCTACCGCCCGCGAGGCGGCCATGCAGTTGATTTATGCCCACATGATGGGCGGCGGCGGCGACGCGGATGCTTTGACCGCTTTGACCGGCTGGTTGCCGGATGGGGACGACGATGCCTACCTGCGGGATGTGCTGGATGGTACGCTGGCCAGCCTGTCGGATCTGGATGCCCGCATCGACGCTTTTTCCCGCGATTGGTCGGTTTTGCGCATGGCCAGAGTGGATCTGGCCATTTTGCGCCTGGCGATCTACGAAATGCTGCACAGGCCGGATGTACCCCCCGCCGTGGCCATCAATGAGGCAGTAGAACTCTCCCACCGTTTTTCAACAGAGGCCGCCGGCCCCTTCATCAACGGCATATTGGGCAACTTGCATCGTGCGGATATCGGCGCGCTATGAGGGCGGTTTTGGGCATCGACACCAGTTGCTACACCACATCCGCAGCTTTGGTGGATGCAGACGGCGCCATCCTGGCCGATGTACGGCGGCCCCTGCCCGTACCTCCAGGGGCCTTGGGCCTCAGGCAATCGCACGCGGTGTTTGCCCACGTGCGCGCCCTGCCCGCTTTGCTGGCAGAGACGATGATGCAAGCGCCGGGGAGTGTGTTGTGCGCGGTGGCCGCTTCTGCGCGCCCATGCGACGCCGAGCATTCGTATATGCCGGTTTTCACCGCAGGGGAAAGCCAGGCGCGCGCCGCCGCTTCGTTGTTGCGCCTGCCTTTTTATGCAGTGAATCACCAGGCCGGGCACCTGCGGGCGGCTCGCGAGGGCGCCGCTTTGGGTACGGAGGACGACCTGCTATGGCTGCATCTATCCGGCGGCACCACCCAGGTACTGGCAGGGCAGCAAGGACGGTTGACGCTGGTGGGCCGCACGCTGGATATCAGCGCTGGGCAACTGGTGGATAGGGTGGGGGTGGCCCTGGGCCTGCCCTTTCCCTGTGGACCGCACCTGGAGGCGCTGGCCGAAGCCGGTAGCCCTGCGGATAGGGGCATGCGTGCGTCTCTGGCAGGGTGCGACTGTCACCTTTCCGGCGCGGAGGCTCAGTGCATGCGTTGGGTGCGCGCGGGGGTGCCCCCGGCGCAGGTAGCCGCGCGGGTCTACGCTGTGCTGTGCGACACTGTTTGGGGTATGATTCAGGCCGCGGCGGCGGTCACCGGCATCCGACGGGCGCTGCTGGCGGGCGGGGTGGCGTCATCCGCCCTGTTGCGGCGGCTGATGGCAGATAAGGCATCCGGTGTGGCGCTGCATTGGGCGCAGCCGTGCCTCTGCGGCGACAACGCGGTGGGCGTGGCCCTGCTGGGCTTGGCGGCCTGGCGACAACAGACGAAAGAAGGGGATTGACCGTGGAGGCAATACGCATGGATGGCAAGGCTGTGGCCGCGCAGGTGACGGAGGCGTTAAAAGCGCGCGCCGCTTCGCTTGCGGCAGCGGGTACACACCCGCATCTCGCTGTTATCCTGGTGGGGGATGACCCCGCCAGCCACATTTATGTGCGCAATAAAGAGAAAGGCTGCCAGGATGTCGGCATGCGATCCACAGTCATGCGCTTGCCCGCCGACACAGACCAGGCCACGCTGGAGTACCGGGTGCGCGCACTGAACGACGATGCCTCGGTGCACGGTATCCTGGTGCAGTTGCCCCTGCCCGCGCATCTGGATGAGCAAGCGGTGCTGGCCCTGTTGCACCCGGATAAGGATGTGGATGGCCTGCACGTCGCCAACGCGGGCCGCCTGCTGGCGGGCATCCCCGGTCCGCGGCCCTGCACGCCCCAGGGTTGTATGGCGCTGCTGGATTACTATGGTATCCCCATCGCGGGCAAGGAGGCCGTTGTCATAGGCCGATCCAACCTGGTTGGCAAGCCCATGGCCGCGCTGCTGATGCACGCCAACGCTACGGTCACTCTCTGTCACTCCCGCACGCAGGATTTGGCGGCGCATGCCCGGCGGGCGGATATTTTGGTGGTGGCGGTGGGCAAGCCGCGCTGGATCACTGGCGATATGGTCAAGCCCGGCGCCGCGGTGCTTGATGTGGGCATCAACCGCGTGGATGGCAAGGTGGTAGGGGATGTGGATTTTGAAAGCGCGGCCCGGGTGGCGGGGTACATTACCCCTGTGCCCGGCGGCGTGGGCAAGATGACCATCGCCATGCTGCTGCGCAATACCCTGGATGCCGCCGAGCGCGCGGCTGGCGCCTAGCCTGTGGATACGCTCTTTGATAACCTGCCGGATGAGGAAGGCTGGGTGCTCTCCGTGGCGCAACTCAACGAGTACGTGCGGCGCAGCCTGGCCGCGGACCCCATGCTCAAGCGCGTGGCGCTACGGGGAGAGATCAGCAATTTTAAGCGGCACACATCCGGGCATCTGTACTTTTCCCTCAAGGATGAAGAGGCGCGCATCGCCTGCGTCATGTTTCGCCAGCACGCCTATGGGCTGGCTATGCATCCCCAGGATGGTCAGCGCGTGGTGCTCACCGGCCAGGCGGCCCTTTACGCCAAGGATGGGCAGTACCAGTTTTACGCCCAGCGCATGCGGCGGGATGGTGTGGGCGACCTGTTTCTGCGCTTTGAGGCGCTCAAACGCAAGCTGGATGAGGAGGGGCTCTTCGATCCCTCCCGCAAAAGGCCGTTGCCGTTGCTGCCACGCATTGTGGGCGTGGTCACCTCGCCCACCGGCGCGGCCATCCGCGACATCGTGCAGGTGGCCACCCGCCGCAACCCCCGCGTGCGCATCCTGCTGTGCCCAGTGCGCGTGCAGGGTGAGGGCGCGGCGCAGGAGATTGCGCGGGGCATTGCCGTGCTCTCCCGCGTGCCGGGGGTGGATGTGCTGCTGGTGGGGCGCGGCGGCGGCTCTATGGAGGAACTGTGGGCTTTTAATGAGGAGACGGTGGCCCGCGCCATCTGCGCCTCGCCGGTGCCCGTGGTATCCGCTGTGGGTCACGAGACGGATTTTACCATCGCCGATTTTGTCAGCGACCTGCGGGCGCCCACGCCATCCGCCGCGGCAGAGCACGCCGTGCCGCGCATGGCGGATCTGCAGGATGCTTTGGCATCGCACGCGCGGCGTCTACGCGGCGCACTGGCCCAACGCATGGCGGCATGGCAGGCCGGTCTGCGGCAGGCGCGTCTCTCGCTGCTGGCCAACGCGCCGCAACGGGCTTTGGCCCACCAGATGCAGCGCCTAACCCACGCCGTCCGCAGGCTGGATGCGGCGGCGGCAGCTTACCTAGCGGCCCGCGCCGCGCGGCTGAATGCGTTGGCGGGCGTACTCTCGGCCCTCAGCCCTCAAAGTGTGCTTGCCAGAGGCTACGCCTACCTGACGGCGGTGGGCCGCCCGGTGACGAGCGCAGCCGCGCTGTATCCGGGCCTGCGGCTGGGTATCCGCCTGCGGGATGGGGAAGCGCAGGCCGTGGTGGAAGAAGTGCAGGCGGCATCCGCCCAAAAGGAGTGAGCGCATGGCAGTCAAACCCAAGAAGCAAGCCGACCAGGTAGAGCAGGCCGAAACCATCCCCTTTGAAGTGGGGATGGAGCAACTGGAGGCCCTGGTTGCCGGCATGGAAGCTGGGGATTTAAGCCTGGAGCAAACCTTAGACGCTTACGAGCGCGGCATGGCCCTGCACGCGCGGCTGGCCCTGCAGCTGGCCGAAGGCGAGCGGCGAGTGCAGATGCTGCAAATGCAGGGCGATAAGCCGGACGCGGATGCACCCTGGGTGGATCTGCCGGAGGGGGAAGCATGACCTACGAGGGGTATGTGCAGGCCGTAGAGGCCGCGCTGGATCAGGCGATCCCCTTGCCGCCGACTGTATATGAAGATGGCCACATCCCCGAACCGCTGGCGCGGGCCATGCGCTACAGCCTGTTGACCGGGGGCAAACGCCTGCGCCCGGTGCTGTTGCTGGCCGCGGTGGATATGCTGGGCGGTGACGGGGTAGAAGCCATGCCCCTGGCCTGCGCGCTGGAGATGATCCACACCTACTCGCTCATTCACGACGATCTGCCCGCCATGGATGACGATGACACGCGCAGGGGCTGCGCTACCAGCCATCGGGCGTTTGGCGAGGCCATGGCCATACTGGCGGGGGATGGCCTGCTCAACGCCGCCCACGAACTGATGCTGCAAAACGCCCTGCGCTATCCCGCGCACTTGGCGCGCCACGTGGCGGCCATTGCGGAGATCAGCCGCCGGGCAGGCGTCACGGGCATGGTTGCCGGGCAGTGCATGGATGTCTCCTCTCAGGGCCGGGGGGGAGACGCCGCGCTACTGCGCTACATCCATTTGCACAAGACTGCGGATCTCCTCACCGCACCCTTGGCTGCGGGGGCTTTGCTGTGCGGCGCGCCGGGGTATCAGGTGGATGCTCTCTCCGCCTTCGGCCAGCGCTTAGGCTTGGCTTTTCAGATATCGGATGATCTGCTGGATGTAGAGGGAGATCCGGCGGCCATGGGCAAGGCAGTGGGGGCGGATGCGAGGCTGCGCAAGCTGACCTGGCCCGGGTTGCACGGTGTGCCCGCCGCGCGCGCGCAGGCGGAAGCGCTGTTGAACCAGGCACTGGATATTCTGGCCCCGTTTGGGGCACCCGCTGCGTTTTTGCAAAATTTAGCCGTCAGCTTGGCATCGCGGCGCGCTTAGCCCTGTGTTTGTGGTATAATACATCATCATCGCGCTGATTCGGAAAGGAATTATGGCATTCATGGCACTTCCGCATATCCAGGTCAATATTGGCAACCACGTGCTCTTCGTAGCTTTTTGGGGATGGTTTGTCGCGCAGCTGATGAAGGTGCTGCTCACCTGGGCCCTCACCAAAAAGTTGGATTTATCTCGGCTGACAGGCCTGGGGGGCATGCCCAGCTCTCATTCCTCTTTTTTGTGCGCGGCCAGTATGACCATCGGCTTTCAGGTGGGCTTCGGTTCCGCCCTGTTCGCGTTGGCAACCTGCGTCACGTTGGTGGTGATGACGGATGCGGCGGGCGTGCGCCGGCACGCGGGGACGCACGCTGCGGTGCTCAACCGCATCATTGAGGATATGATCCGAGACGGCAAGGGACTGAACGAAGAACGCTTGAAAGAACTGATCGGGCATACGCCACTGCAGGTGATCGCCGGAGCGCTGCTGGGCATCCTGGTCGCTACGGTGTTGAGGTAGACCAATGGATTACTTAGACAGCATACAAAATCCCCAAGATCTTCAGGGCCTCACCATCCCACAACTGGAGGAGCTGGCGGGGGAGATTCGCCAGCTTTTGATAGACACTGTGGCGCAGCAGGGGGGGCACTTGGCGCCCAACCTGGGCGTGGTAGAACTGACGCTGGCCCTGCACCGGGTCTTTCACACCCCGCAGGATAAGATCGTGTTCGATGTAGGCCATCAGGCCTATGTGCATAAAATACTTACCGGGCGGCGGCAGGCGTTCGGCACGTTGCGTGCCTTGGGCGGCATAAGCGGCTTCCCCAACCGTGCGGAAAGCCCGCACGATGCCTTTGGTACGGGGCACGCCTCCACATCCATCTCTGCCGCACTGGGCTTGGCCCGCGCGCGGGATCTGTTGGGTCAAAAACACCACGTGGTGGCAGTGGTGGGCGACGGCGCGCTGACGGGCGGCATGTGCTATGAAGCGCTCAACGAGGCGGGCAATGCAGCCCGCCGCCTCATCGTGGTGCTCAATGACAACGAGATGTCCATATCCCGCAACGTGGGCGGACTTTCGCGCCACCTCACCAATCTGCGGGGCAGCCGAAGCTGGCGCGGCACCAAGCTGGCCGTCAAGGGCGGCCTGGTGCGTATCCCGCGCATCGGCCCCAGGTTGGCCGTATGGCTTGAGAATTTTAAGAACACCCTCAAACATTTCTTCGTATCCGGTGAGTTTTTCGAGTCCCTGGGCTTCCGGTACCTCGGCCCCATCAACGGTCATGATCTGGGCACGCTGATACGCGTGCTGGAATCCGCTAAGGGTGTGGAAGATACCCCCCTGCTCATCCATGTTGTCACCCAGAAGGGCAGAGGCTACGAGCGGGCGGAGCGCAAGCCGGATCAATTCCACGGTGTGGCGCCCTTTCTGCTGGAGACCGGCCTGGCCAAGGAGGCCAGTGATACCCCCACGTTCAGTGACGTGGCGGTGAGCGCCTTGGCGGATTTGGCGCAAAGCGACCCCAGGGTAGTGGCCATCACCGCGGCTATGCGCCTGGGTACGGGCCTTACGCCCTTTGAGACGCGCTTCCCGGATCGGTTTTTTGATGTGGGCATCGCGGAGGAACACGCCGTTACCTTGGCCGCGGGGATGGCCTGCGGTGGCCTACGGCCCTTTTTTGCGGTGTACTCTACTTTTTTGCAGCGCGGGTATGACCAGTTGCTGCATGATGTGTGCCTGCAAAATTTGCCTGTCTGTCTGCTGATAGACAGGGCTGGCCTGGTAGGGGAGGATGGGGCCACCCATCACGGGGTGTTCGACCTGGCCTACCTGCGCCACATGCCAGGCATGCGCATCTTTGCCCCCAGGGATGCGCGGGAGCTTCAAGCCATGCTGCCGGCCGTCATGGCGCTGGATGCACCATGTGCCATTCGCTACGCCCGTGACGCTGCGGCGTGGGAGGGGGAAGGCATACCCCTTTCCGGCGGCTTTACGCCCGGCGTGTGGGAACCCTTAGGCCCTTTGCCCGCCCAGGCGGCGCTGCTGACCTTTGGCCGCATGGTGTGGGCCGCCCTGGCGGCGGCGGCGCTGCTGGCCGCGCGCGGCATCGCGGTCACGGTAATCAACGCGTCCACCATCAAACCATTGGATGAGGAACTATTGGGGCGACTGGATGCGCTGGGCGTGCCTGCCATCACCGTGGAGGAGCACGCGCTGGCGGGCGGCTTTGGTGAAATGGTCACCGCCTGTTGCCAGGCCAAGGGTTGGGCTGTACCGCGCCTGTGCTTTGGCATTGGGGATGCCTTTGTTCCCCATGGGGCTGTGGATCTGCTGCTGGATCGCTGTGGCCTGACTGCGCCGCAGATTGCCGACCGCGTGGCGGAGGCGCTGGCGTGAGTACGGATGCGGAAAAACAGCGCCTGGATGTAGCCCTGGTCGACCGTGGCCTGGCGGAGAGCCGGCAGAAGGCCCAGGCGCTGATTATGGCCGGGGTGGTCTATGCTGCCGGGCGCAAGGCGGATAAACCATCCCAGACTGTGCGGGCGCAGGATGCGCTGGATGTGCGCGGCGCGGCACACCCCTATGTCAGCCGGGGCGCGCTGAAGCTGGCAAAGGCCCTGCAGGTTTTTGCCTTGTGTGTACGGGATGCGGTGGCTGTGGATGTGGGCGCTTCCACCGGCGGTTTTACGGATGTGTTGCTGCGGGGTGGCGCCCGGCACGTGTATGCGGTGGATGTGGGCTATGGCCAACTGGATTGGCGCTTGCGCAACGATGCGCGCGTGACCGTGATGGAGCGCACCAACGCCCGCTATTTGATCCCTGCGGATTTTATGCCGCCGCCTACACTGGCGGTGATGGATGTATCCTTTATCTCCGTGCTCAAGATACTGCCTGCGCTCTTTGCCATATTGGGCGCGGAGGGGGCCTGCGTCACCCTGATCAAGCCACAGTTTGAGGCCGGGCGGGATCGCGTGGGCAAGAAAGGCGTCGTGCGGGATGCCATTACCCACCGGGCTGTGCTGGCGAGCATCCTCGCCGGGGTATCGGGTTGGGGCTGGCATTGCGCAGGGCTTGATTATTCACCCATCACCGGGCCGGAGGGCAATATTGAATTTTTGGCTTACCTGCGGCCGGGCACAGGTGCGGGTGTTGCGGATGCTTTCGAAGTAGTGGCGCAGGCCCACGCTACGCTTCAGATTCCGCAATGAATGCTTGCATGAATATTCAGATTGTGCTAAAATAGATACAGTGTTTGAATGTGCCCCAAAGGCCGGTATTGGGCGGGTACATCCAGGGTGTGGATAGAAACGGGGTGTGTGGGTGCGCATACGTGCCGCGGGCGTTTTAGCCAATGCGCAAAAGGCGGATGTGTTGCCCGTTGCCCACAAGCTGGCGGAGGCGTGTGCCCAGGCGGGCATCACGCTTTGCACCCAGGCGTGGCTGCGCGAGACCCTGGGGGATGCCCGGATAGGCCTGTACGATCAACTGAACCCGGATACGGCCGTGGATTTGCTGATCGTGTTAGGGGGAGATGGCACGCTGTTGCGGGCCATGCCCCAAGCTGTGGCATTGGGTGTGCCCATGCTAGCCGTTAATCTGGGGCACATGGGCTTTTTGACGGAGTTGGATCCCCGTTCGGGCCGCGCCGCGGAGGATGCGTTGATGCAAGCGGCCTATGCGCTGGCCAAGGGCGCTTATACGCTGGAGCAGCGCATGCTGCTCTCTGTTCGCGTACCGGATCACCCCCCCATGCTGGCGCTCAACGATGCGGTGATCGCCAGAGACAGCTTGGGCCGTGCCTTACACATGGAAGCATACATGCGAGATGCCCTGGTGGATCGCTACATGGCCGATGGCCTGGTGGTCTCCACGCCCACCGGTTCCACCGCCTACTCCCTTTCCGCAGGCGGTCCGGCGGTCGCGCCGGATGTGCCCTGTATGGTGCTCACGCCCATCTGCCCGCACTCCCTGCGCGCGCGCGCCGTGGTGCTCAGCGCGGATAGCGTTCTGTCCATCCGCTGTCAGGGGCAGGATCAGGGGGATGAGGAGGCGCGGGATGCGCTGCTGACTGTGGATGGCCAGCCGGCCCTGCGGCTGGCGCCCGGCGCGTGGGTGACGGTGTGCCGCGCCGCTGAAAGCGCCGGCTTTGTGCGCTTAAAAGAATCCAATTTTTTTGATCTGCTTCGTTTCAAGCTCGCAGAGTGGAGCCAATAGAGCAGGCCTTCGCCGCAATCTATACAGCAGGAGGTACGCCATGAAAGCCATACGCCATGCCGTCATTCTCGAGATTATTGGGAAGGAGGATGTGGAAACACAGGAGGAGCTTGCCGCGGCACTCAGAGAACGTGGCATTCTGGTGACCCAGGCTACCGTATCCCGGGATATCAAGGAGCTGCACCTGCTCAAGGTGCTCGCCGATAACGGTGGCTACAAGTATGCTACCCTGGATAAGGCGGAAAAGGGCATGACCGATCGGTTTATCCGCATCTTCAGTGAGTCGGTCGTCAGTATCACCGCAGCCAATAACCTGATCGTCATCAAGACGCTCACCGGCAGCGCCGCCGCCGCCGCAGAGGCTGTCGACAGCATGCACTGGTCACCCGTGGTGGGCACGCTGGCGGGGGATAACACCATCTTTGTGGCCGTGCGATCAATAGATGAGGTCGAGAGCGTCATTGAGCGCTTCCGTGCCATGGCCAAGTGAGCCACATAGGAGAGATACACTTTGTTGTTGGAGCTTTCCATTCAAAACCTTGCGCTGATTGATGCGGTCACCATCTCTTTTGCCCCCGGCTTTAACGTGATGACCGGTGAGACCGGTGCGGGTAAATCCATCGTAGTGGATGCGGTCAACCTGGCCCTGGGGGAGCGCGGTGACCGCATGGCCATACAAACCGGTGCGGATAGAGCGCGGGTCGAGGCGCTTTTTGATGTAGCCGGGAATGCCGCGGTCTTGCAGGCTCTGGCGGATTTGGGTATAGAGGCGCAGGATGGCGTGCTGACCGTATCGCGGGAGCTGACCGCTACCGGCCGCCACATCTGCCGCGTGGGCGGTAGCCTGGTGCCTCTGAACATGCTGAAGCAGATTGCGGAGTTTTTGCTGGATATGCACGGCCAGCACGAGCATCAATCCCTGCTGGATACCAAGCGGCACCTGGGCTTCCTGGATGCCTTTGGGGATGCCGCGCACGCGGCTTTGCAGGCGGGGATGCGCGGCGCTTATCAGGCTTGGCACGCCTGCGCGCGGGATCTGGTCAAGCTGCGCGAGGCCATGACCCAGCGCGAGCAACGGCTGGATTTGCTGCGCTTTCAATTGGCAGAGTTGGATGGCGCCCACTTGCGCGCCGGGGAGGAAGAAGATTTAGAGAAGCAGCACACCTTCTTCCGCAACGCCGAAAAAATTACAGATGGGGTAGAGCGAGCCTTCGCCGCCCTTTACGCCGGTGAGGGCAGCCATCGCGCCGCGATGGATGCCCTACGCGAGGGCGTGGATGCCATGAACCCTCTGGCCAAGCTGGATGAGGGCTATGCCGCTCTGCACGAACGCCTGGAGGAACTCTACTATCAATTAGAGGATGCGGCCATGGAGCTTCGCGGCATGCGCGACGGGCTGGAGTACGATCCGGCCAATGCCGATGCGGTGGAGGCCAGGCTGGATGCCATCGGCAGGTTGCGGCGCAAGTACGGCCAGACTACGCGAGACATGCTGGCCACGCGTGAGCGCATCGCCGCGGAGTTGGATACCTTGCAGGATGCGGAGGAGAACGAGCAGACGCTGGTCAAGCGCTGCGCGGATCTGGCGGCAGCCCTCTACAGGCAGGCAGAGGCGCTGAGCCATGCCCGCCGGGCGCTGGCCGAAAGTTTTGAGCGGCGCGTAGATGCCCAGCTGGCAGATTTGGGCATGCCCCACGCTCGCCTGCGGGTGCGCTTCGAACCCTTGCCCCCCTTGGAGGCAGCGGGCGTCGCTTACACGCCGCAAGGGCTGGATCGCATAGAGTTTTTGCTCACCGCTAACCTGGGCGAGCAAGAAAAACCCTTGGCACGCATAGCATCCGGGGGCGAGCTTTCCCGCATCATGCTGGCGCTCAAGAGCATGGCGGCGGAAACGAGCGGCATCCCCAGCATGGTGTTTGACGAGATAGATACCGGCATCAGTGGGCGCATGGCCCAGGTAGTGGCTGAAAAAATGGCTTCTCTGGCCAAGGGGCATCAGGTCATCTGCGTCACTCATTTGCCGCAGATTGCAGCCATGGCGGATGCCCAGTTTTTGGTGGAAAAGGGCGTGGAAAATGGCAAGACCCGTACGCACGTGCACGCGCTGGATGTACAGCAGCGCGTGCAAGAGCTGGCCCGTATCGTCGGCGGCGCGGATCCCCAAGGCGAGAGCAGCCTGCAGCACGCCCGCACCCTGCTTCGCGAAGCGGAGGCACGCAAGGCACAGTTGCGCGGTGCGTAAATCTTTTTGCCGCGGGTGGCCCCAAGGGCTGGATTTTGCCGCGCATTTGTGCTATACTATCACCATTCTGAGATGTGTACCTGTAGCTCAGTTGGATAGAGTGTCAGACTCCGACTCTGAAGGCCGCAGGTTCGAATCCTGTCAGGTACACCATAATTCAACGGATACGTTGATACAGTGAAAAGTCCTTGGTTTCAAGGGCTTTTTCGCTTTCTATGAGAGAAATGGAAGGTGCTTTTCGGGTTCATTCGATTTGGCGCTTCCCGAAATATGCAAATTTGAACCCAACCTGCGAAATGATACCTTTCATTTAGAAGGTGAACCCACCCCAAGAAAAAAGCCTGTAATGACAACAAAAAGCCCCTGCTGCGGCTCCTTTGAAGAACTGCGGCAGGGGTATGTGTTTTGGGCTAATCCTCATCTTTGAAAATATCAATCTCAACGGTCGCGCCGCTTTTGAAAGTGAAGACGGCGGTGAGTTCGCTGACCATCACGCTCTCAATCATGGCGTACCACAGATTCTCATCAAACTCGGTGATGGCTGCGTGGCATTCGTCAAGGTCTGCGAAAAACCGGCGCATCTTTTCTTTCTTGGCCGACCGCAGCATCCGCTCGTTGTTTACGCCGTCCAGCTTTGCCTGAGCGGCCTCGTAGCGAGCAAGCAGCCCGTTGTACTTTTTGTTGTACTGCTTCTGGTCTTGGGCGGTGCTGGCGTTTTCGTTTATCATCTTTTGCATAAGCGCCAGCAATTCCAGAGTCTCGCCGCCGAGCTCAGCCGCCTGTTTTTCCAGCTTTTCGGTGTCGGTCAGCGCCGCGATGATGGTCTCGTAGTCCTCCGCCAAGGCCGTATGGTCGGTGTAAAACCGATTGAAAACCCGCACAAAAAGCCGCTGGATATCCTTGTCCTCAAGATGAGTGGTTTTGCAGCGGGTGCCTTTGCGGTATTTGTTGTTGCATTGCCAAATCTTACGGCTGTACTGGCTGGTGCTGTGCCATCGCTTGGAACCGAAATGGCCGCCGCACTGGGCGCAGAAAATCTTCCCTGAAAAGGGGTGGATGCTGCTGTGCCTTGTGTTCAGGCTCTTTCGCCGGACGATTTCAGCCTGCACCATGCTCCAAACCTCCACGCTGACAATGGCGGGATGGCTGTTTTCCACCCAGTAGGAAGGCGCCTCGCCCTCATTCTTTTTGCGGGTTTTGGAGAGAAAATCCACCGTCAGCGTCTTTTGCAGCTTTGCGCAGCCGGAATATTTCTCTTGCTGGAGGATGCTCATGATTGTGCTGGCGCTCCACTTTTGACCGGTGCCCGCAGGCGTCGGAACGCCCCGCTTGGTGAGCTCGGAGGCAATGATGCCCGCCGTTTTACCTTGCAGGAATTTGGCGTAAATTTCGCGGACGATGACTGCCTCTTCTTCTACAACCATAGGGGTATGGTCTTTGTCGTCACCCCTTGCATAACCGAGAAAATGCTTATACGGCATGGAAACCTTACCGTCCGAGAACCGCTTGCGTTGCCCCCAGGTCACGTTTTCGGATATGCTGCGGGATTCATAAGGTAGGCACCGCCACGCCATACCGGTAAATAACCGGCGGTCTTGGCATGAACCCCCTCCCGAACCGGACTTACAACTCTCGTCGTATCCGGCTCTCCGTTTGTCATCCAGACAATCAGGCATGTTTCGACTTCATGAAGCAGTCGTGGCATAATGCCAGAGATTTTCTCCGTTTCAGCATCAT
>JAITTS010000009.1 GCA_031286995.1 Oscillospiraceae bacterium | reverse complement strand
GTGGGTCTGGCACCCCATGCAGTTCTTCTTTTAGCTTGTTTATATCCATTTTTTATCACCGGAATTACTTTACCATATTCTTTCCTCCCTGAAAAGTAAATGCTCTTGCCCTGGCGGTTTGCCTTGCCACTTGACGAATGGATTTTTATGCGATATAATGCGAGCATTCCACATAAAAATGCACCCGAGCACCCACTAAAACAATCGAAATTGGAGGAATGGCATTTATGAAGAAACTGTTGGCGCTGTGCCTGGCCTGCCTGATGCTGGCCCCTGTAGCCGCCCTTGCGGAACCGCTGATTTTGGGCACCGAGTGCTCGTTTCCGCCGTTTGAGTACATTGGCGATGACGGTCAGCCCGCGGGGTTTGATATTGAGATAGGCAAACTGATCGCCGCAAAGCTGGGGCGCGAGTTGGTGGTGGAGGATATGGCCTTTGACGGCTTGCTGATGGCGCTGGATGCTGGCAAGATAGACTTAGCGATCGCCGCCATGACCATCACCGAAGAAAAGCAGCAGCAGGTGGATTTCTCTCAGCCCTACTTCGACGCCCAGCAGCAGGTGGTGGTGCGCAAGGGGTACACAGATATCAAAGCCTTGGCAGATATCGCCGACAAAGCCGTGGCCGTGCAAGAGGGCACCACGGGCCACACCCTAGCCAGTGAAGATTTGCTGGTACCCGCGGATAAAATAGCGGCCTTTAAAAACGCCGCCGACGCCATATTGGAACTGAAAACCGGCCGCGTGGATTGCGTGATTATCGATACCGCCCCGGCCAAGGTGTATGTAGCCCAGAACGACGACCTGGAGATACTGCCCGACATTCAGACCGAGCTGGAACAGTATGGCGTGGCTATCAAGAAAGGCAACGTAGCGATACTGGATGCCGCCAATGCCGTGCTGGAAGAGGCCAAGACCGATGGCACCTATGATAAACTGGTTGCCGCCTTCTTCCCTTGATGCGCGCATACGCGTGACCTCACCGCCCGCCAAGAAGGAAGCCCCCTTGGCGGGCGGATTGCCATCCATCCCCAGGCTGCCGGAAAGGCCTATCTGCGGGCTCAGCCCTTCGCCCGTTTTGTCGGCGTATGCCCATACGCCGCCTGCGGAAAGGCTTGCGCTTTGCCCATATCTGAACCTTTCCCGGCAGCCTGCGCTTTTTTGCAGGCTGCCGTCATCCATTCTTACTATAAGCTCCGGCCTTGTGTTTCGCGTGAAAGCATGAAGGAGGCGACCCTGTGGCCGACATTGGCAGACAAATCTATACCGCGTTTATTGAGGCCGACAGGTACATGCTCTATCTAAACGGCCTGAAGGCTACCTTGCAGCTTTCCCTGGGGGGTGTGTTCATCGGGCTGAGCCTGGGCCTTTTGCTGGCGCTGATGCGCCTAACCAAAGCACGCCCGCTCTCCGCGCTTTCCGGCGCGTACATTGATATCATCCGCGGTACACCCATGGTGGTGCAGTTGCTGGTGTTCTACTTTGTCATCTTCGGCAGCGTGCGCTCCACCAGCCCCAATTTTAAGGTGATGGTGGGCGCCATCGCCTTTGGCTGCAACAGCGCGGCCTACGTGGCAGAGATCATTCGCGCGGGCATCCTCTCCATCGACAGCGGGCAAGCCGAGGCCGGGCGCTCCCTGGGGCTTTCCGGCGCGCAGTGCATGCGCTTTATCGTGTTGCCCCAGGCGGTGAAGAACGTCATCCCCGCCCTGGGTAACGAGCTGATCACGCTGATTAAAGAAACATCCATATTCGGCTACATCGGCGGCGTAGATTTGGCCAAGGCAGGCGAGCAGATTCGCACCAAGACGTTCATCCCCTTTGTGCCGCTCTTCGGCGTGGCGCTCATCTACTACCTGGTGGTCAAAGCGCTCACCTATCTGCTGCGTCTGTTGGAAAGGAGGCTGCGCGCCGGTGATAACCGTTAAGGGGCTTTGCAAAGACTTTGGCGGGCTGCACGTGCTGCGCGGCATCGACCAGCACATTGCCGTAGGGGAAAAGGTGGTGGTGATCGGGCCATCCGGTTCGGGCAAGAGCACCTTTTTGCGCTGCCTGAACCTGCTGGAGCAACCTACCGGCGGCTCAATCTGGCTGGATGGGCAAGAGATTACCGCGCCCAGGGTGGATATCAACGCCGTGCGCCGCAAGATGGGCATGGTGTTTCAGCAGTTCAACCTCTTCCCTCACCTGCGGGTGATGGAGAATATCACCCTGGCGCCCGTGCGCCTGGGCCTGTGCGCGAAGCCTGAGGCGCAGCGACAAGCCATGGCGCTCTTGCAGCGCGTGGGTCTGGCGGATAAGGCGGGCGCATACCCCGCCCAGCTCTCCGGCGGGCAGAAGCAGCGCATCGCCATTGTGCGCGCCCTGGCCATGAACCCGGAGATCATGCTCTTTGACGAACCCACCAGCGCCCTTGACCCCGAGATGGTGGGCGAGGTGCTGGATGTGATGAAAACCCTGGCCCGGGATGGCATGACCATGGTGGTGGTGACCCACGAGATGGGCTTTGCCCGCGAAGTGGGCGATCGCGTGCTGTTTATGGATGAAGGCCAGATTATAGAAGAAGGCCCGCCGCAGGGCTTGCTGGGTAACCCCAGCCAGCCCCGCACGCGGGATTTTTTGCGCAAAGTATTGTAAGGTTGCCCGCTCTTATTCGTACCGCAGTGCGTCTATGGGCTTGAGCAGGCTGGCCTTGTTTGCCGGGTAAATGCCAAACAGCACGCCAATGGCCGTGGAGAAGCTGAGCGCCAGTTGCAGGCTGCCCAATGACACGCTGAGCTGGGGCATGGCCAAGGGGCCGCGCAGGCCTGTCAAAATCAGCCAGGATACCAGCACACCCAGCAACCCGCCGGAGAGAGAGAGCACCACGGCCTCTATCAAAAACTGCATCAAAATGGCGCTGCGCTGGGCCCCGATGGCCTTGCGGATGCCGATTTCCCGCGTGCGCTCGGTAACGGAAACCAGCATGATGTTCATGATGCTGATGCCGCCCACCAGCAGCGCGATGCCCGCAATGCCCGACAGCAACATGGTGAAGGTGGATGTAAACTGGTCGAACAAATCCAGAATGCTGGATTGGTTGAGCAGGTCGTAATCCTCCGCATCGGTGGTGCGGGCCTGCATAAAGCGGTGCAGGGATTGCTCCGCCTGCGGGATGACGGCCTCGGATTCCGTGGAGACGAAAAAGACGCCTATATCTTTTTGCTTGAGCACTCGCTGTGCCAGGGCAAAGGGCAGCATGATGCGGGCATCTTCCGAGCCCATCATGCTGGTGCCTTGCTCCTCCAGCAGGCCCACAATGGTCAACTCGTGCCCGGCCACGCTGAGCGTGTTGCCCAGCACGTTGCGGTTGCCAAAGAGTTTATCGGCCACCTCCACACCGATCACCGCCACGGGGGATCGGTTTTCCTCATCCGCAGCGTTCAGAGCGCGCCCCTGGGCCACGCTCAGCTTGCGGATGGCGAAGAAAGCCGGCTCTACCCCCTCTACACTGCACGCGAAGGATTCGGTGCCTGCCTTAGCCGTCATGCGGCCGGATGCCTGGGGGGATACGGCGGATATACCGTCGCGCCCCACCAAGGCGTGCAGCAAATCTGTGGTAATGTCGGTGCGGCGGGTTGTGTTGACCGATACGACGAGCATGTTGGTGCCCAAATCCTGTATCTGGCCGGTCACCTGATCCATAGCGCTCTGCCCCAGGGATGTGAGCACCACCACCGCGATGATGCCGATGATGACCCCCAGCACCGTCAAAAAGGATCGCATCTTATTCGAACTGATGGCCGCCCAGGCCATCTTGAAGGATTGCGCCAAGCTCACGCGCCCACCTCCTCTGTCAGGCATCCGTCATGTATGCGCACCCGGCGCGGCGCGCGCTCGGCCACGCCCTGGTCATGGGTGATCACCACGATGCTGTTGCCCGCCTGGTGCAGGGCATCCAGCATGGCCATGATCTCCACGCTGGTCTTAGAATCCAGGTTGCCTGTGGGCTCGTCGGCCAGGATGAGGGATGGCTGCGTCACCAGCGCCCGGGCGATGGCCACGCGCTGCTGCTGCCCGCCGGAAAGCTGGTTGGGCCGGTGGCGCATGCGGTCGTCCAGCCCCACCCTGGCCAGCGCCTCACTGACCCGCGCGCGGCGTTCCGCGCTGCCCAGGCCTTGGTAAATCAAAGGTAGTTCCACATTTTCGTAGGCGGTCAGCTTTTGCAGCAGATTAAACTGCTGAAAAATGAAGCCCACCTTGCGGTTGCGTATGGCGGCCAGCTGGCGGGGCGTGTAGCGGGTAATATCCTGCCCATCCAACCTGTATGCGCCCTCATCCGCGTTATCCAAACAACCGATAATATTCATCAGCGTGGATTTGCCGCTGCCCGAGGGGCCGATAATGGCCACGTACTCGCGGTCGGCGATAGCCAAGGTGACGTGATCCAGCGCCGTCACCACCTCGCCGCCCATCTGATAACGCTTGCACACGTTCTCCAGCTCTATCATTGCAGCGCGCCCCCTGGGCGCATGCCGCCCATCATGGTGAACAGGTTGGATGTGCTGCGCGGCAGCACCACGCGCTCTCCTTCGTTCAGCCCGGAGACAATCTGCGCGTATTCGCTGGATATCAGGCCCACCTCTACCCGGCGCATCAATTGCGGCGCGATGGCCTGCAGAGCGGCCACGTCGTCGTTCTGGCTCGCGCCGGCCATCGTCATCATGCGGTTGGCCGGCCGGCGCATGTTGGCGTTGTAGCCCACCAAGTCGGCATCCGTGGGCATGAGCATCACGTACTTGTCATCACCCACGGTTTGCAGGGCCGCCACCGGTACCAGCAGCGCGTTATCCGCCGTGGCCACCACGATATCCCCGGCCAGGGACATATAGGGCAGCATGTTGTCCCGCGCATCCAGGTACATCAGCACATTGTAGCTGGTGATGTCGTTGGCGCGCTCGCCCACGGGCAGCACCCTATCCACCGTGGTCTCATAGCGCTTGCCGGGTATGGCGTCTATCTTCAGCGTGGCGTTCTGGCCGGGGTACACGGCGGCCACATCCAGTTCATCCACAGCCAGGCGCACCTTGGCGCGGTCGGTTTGTATCACGGTGGCCACCTGCGTCCCATCCTGCACAGTGGCCCCCACCTTGGGGCTGATGGCTGCCAACACCCCGGTGATGGGGGAGCGTATCTCCAGTTCCGCAATATCTTTGCGGGTATCGTCCAACTTGCGCTGCAACGCGTCGCGCGCCAGCAGCTGTTTTTCCACATCCAGCGAAACCGCGTCGTCTTCCAGGGTAAAAAGCCTATCCTGCGCGCGCACTTTGTCGTTTTCATCCACATTCACGCTGCGTATCTTGCCGGATACGCCGTTGATCAGCAGCGGCTTGTTGATGATCAGGGGCGCGTTGCCCATCTCTGCCCCGGCCTCGCTGCGCACGATGGCGCGCTCGCCGGGGGTATAGGTATCGTTTTGTATCAGCACGGTCAGCAACTTGTCGTCAGCGCTGAGCAGGGTTCCGCTCTCTACCTGGCTGCCGATGCTGACTTTGACGGTTTGGGGTACCTCCAGGCTGGCCCAATCCGCGGGGGCGGGCAACTCTACCCGCATGCGACCATCCGTGGATAATACAGCCAAGGCGCCGTATTGCTTCTGTACGGTGTTCATATCGTCGCCCTTGCGGGCGTTTAACAGCTTGACCCGCCCAGCCATGGTGGCGCGGATGGCGGTGACGGCACGGCCCTGCCGGGTGGTGGCCAGCTCTAGATCCTTTACGTACAGGTCGTCGCTTGTGCTGCGCAGCGTGTCCTCAAGCGTTTCGCTCTGCAACAGCGCCAGCAACTCCCCAGCCTGCACGGTGTCACCTTCTTCTTTATATACCTCGGCCACGCGGCCTGTCGCCTGGGCGTAAACATCCCGTACTTCGTCCACCTCCAGCATGCCGGTGCCGTGCACGGTCACCTGGATGTTGCCCCGCTGCACGGCGGCGGCATCCAGCCCCAACGCATCCACCGTAACGGCGCGGGGCGGCACAAGCAGACTGATACCCAGCACAACCAGGGCCGCCGCGCCCAATACAATCAGGAGTACTTTCAACCACGTCTTCACGAGTCATCCCTCTTTTCGTCAGCCTATTGTATTAGAACAGTGATACAATCATAGCTCCCTTGGGCAAAGATGTCAAGGGATCCGCGCGAAAGTCCATTTTTGTTGTTTGAGTGCCGCAGAGGGATGTATGAAATGGCGAATCGGGGCCTGGCAATGCGGGGCAGCCTGGCTGAGACAGCCGCAACCCTATGCGCGCGCCTGTATGGTCACGTGCACAGTGTCGCCCGGCTGCTTGCCGATTTTGGCGCGGATATCCCGGCGCAGCCCGATGATGTAACACACCGAGCCATCGGCGCGCTTTACGCCCATGTTGACGAGGCTGCCGTCATACGCTACGCCGTCAAACGTGGCGCGCACTTTGATGCGCCCCTTGCCAAACGCTGCCCTGATATCGTGCGGAAAAGCGACGAACGCGCCATCTATATCCGGCACCTTTTGGATGACCGCATCGTATTCGTACACCACGGGGTTCACCTTGCTCTCGCTCCTGCCTGCGCCGCGCGCCAGCGCGTGATATCCGCAATCAATTCGTGGTCAATGGGCTTATCCAGCGGCAGCTGTATCGCGCCCTTGGATGTTTTGTAGCCCGTCAGCCGTCCGGCAAACACCCCCACCGCCTCGCCGCCCGGGTAAATGCCGATGTGCTGTTTGGCCGCCGCGAAGTGGATAAGATTTTCGCCCTGCCAGAATGTAGGCATCTGCCAGGATATTCTCTCTGTCGCTTGGGGCGCGGCCGCGTGAATGGTGGCGCGAATCTGCAGCAGCAGCGGCTGCACAGCCTCGGCCTGGGCCGCGATGTAGTCATCAATGGTCACAATCTTCTCGCAGTAGTGGTGTTGCTGGGCGTTGGGAAAATCGCGCCCGCACTTGGGGCAATGCCACATGGTCTCACCTCAAATCTTATAATGCACCCCGTGCGCGGGGTAAATGCGAGACAAAAAACACCCCTGTCACCTGCGCGAACCCCACGTCACAGGCCCGCAGGCCCGCCAGCATGGCCGGCAGAGAATCCGGCCAGCCGTAGCCAAACAGAATGCAGCCATTTCACCCATGGATGAGGTACATGTTGGCATGCTTGTGGGTGGTGATGTGCACTGTCACGGCATCAGGCATCCATCAGCGGCATACGCGGGCGCGCTTTTTTCTCGCCTTCAGGTTGTATCAGTTCCATTTCCAGCCGGGTGAAGGCGATAGGTTCCACAAAATAATCCTGCGTAAAGGCCGTGCGCCCAAAGGCGTCGTACTCCTTTTGGTTCTTGGCCAGCCATAAGGGCCTGGGCACATCCAGGCGGCGGCACACCTCCGCCAGGGCATCCATGGGCGCCGCGGGATCGCAGGGCTCGGTATCGCTGGCCAAGATGCGCTGCCCCCGCAGCTTGCGCACCCACAGCGCGCTGGCGGGCACATCCCGCATATCCATCCGCGCACCCCCTCTCACGTTTATTATGGCAGATTTTGCGCCCATGCGCAAGACGGACAAAGCGGCTAAAAATACCACCCATCGTATTGCAGCGCCGCGCCGCGCACGTTATAATGTAGGCGCGGTTTCTCTATACCGATTGTGAGCGAGGCGTTGTTATGTCCTTTGTATTCTGTCCGCTGTTCAGCGGTTCCAGCGGCAACGCCCTGTATGTGGGCGCGGATGACACGCACCTGCTGGTGGATGCGGGCATGCCCCTCAAGGCCATACTGGCCGCGCTGGATGGCCTGGGTGTCGCGCCGCAGAATCTGCGCGGCATCCTGGTGACCCACGAGCACAGTGACCACATCCGCGCGGCGGGCGCGCTCAGCCGCAAATTTAACCTGCCTGTGTACGCCAATGAGGGAACCTGGCAAGCCATGGCGGATAAACTGGGCGAGGTTGCCCCCCGCAACCAGCGCGTGTTTACCACCGGACAGGATTTTTACGTGGAGAACCTGGGCGTCGCGCCCTTTGCCATCCCCCACGATGCGGCGGAACCCGTGGGCCTTGCCCTGCACGCCCGCGGCCGCAAGGTGGCTGTCGCTACGGATTTGGGGCACATCCAGAGCGGGTGGATGCGCGCGGTATCCGGCGCGGATCTGCTGCTGCTGGAGGCCAATTACGACCTGAATATGCTGGAAAACAGCCGTTACCCCACGGTGCTGAAGCAGCGCATACGGGGCCGCAAAGGGCACCTATCCAACGAGGACTGCGGCAAAGCCCTCTGCGCGCTGGCGCAGAGCGGCGTGCGCACCTGCGTGCTGGGGCACTTGAGCCGTGAAAACAACCTGCCCGAACTGGCTTACCAGACCGTGCGCGACGCGCTGCTAGCCCAGGATGTGCCCTGCGGCGCGGGCTTTCGGCTGGATCTGGCCTGGCGAGACCGGGTGGGCGAGCGCTACGTGATCGCTTGAGCAGAGGGGGAAGCGCCTTGCAGCCACAGCCATCCAATGTGCCCCGGCGGCCCGTCTTTGCCCTGGGGCTGTTGCTGTGCATTTACCTGTTTCGTCAGGCTTTGGCGTCGTTGCTTGTGGCGATCGCGCCGCCTTCGCTCCCCGTATGGGGGCAGTACGCCGCCGCGCTGGCGCAAGAGGCGCTTATTTTTGGCTTGCCCCTGCTGCTGTGTTGCCGCGCCAGGCCGGGGCTGCGCTCCGCGGTGCGTCACAGGCGGCTTTCCGTGGGCGCGGGCATAGGGCTGGCGGTCGCCGCCGCCTTGAGTGTGTTCGTTATGAATTTGCTGAACGCCTGGTGGCTGCTGCTCTTGACGCGACTGGGCGTCCCTCTCCCCGCCGCCCCCCTGCCGGTGCCCGTCTCCCGCGCGGATCTGGCGCTGGCCCTGCTGACCGTGGGGCCGGTGGCCGCCTTATGTGAGGAATGGCTGTTTCGCGGCCTGTTGTTTCACGATTTGGAGGGCGCCGGCACGGCCGGGGCTTGGCTGGCCACGGGTTTCCTCTTTGCGCTGATGCACGGCCAGTACACCGCGCTGCCCGCGCACCTGGCGCTGGGGCTGCTGCTGGGCGGGCTGCTGGTGGGCTACGGATCCCTGTGGGCGCCCATGCTCTACCATGCCGCGTACAACGGCGTAACCGTGCTGGTGGCTTACCGCGCCGCAGGCATGCCGCAATCCGAAGCGGCCCAAGCCCCGGATGCCGCCGCGCTGCTGGCCGCGCTGCCCTTTGGTACGATGCTATTGAGCGTGTGTGCGGCGCTGCTGCTGCTCCCCATGCGGTGGGTTTCCGACGCCCGCGCGCTACGCGCGCAAGCGCCTTGGGCCCGCGGGGCCAAATGGCTGCTGGCGGTGCTGCTGGCGCTGTTCATCCTGGCCTATGCGGGCGCCATTTACAGGGCCGTAACCCCGGGGGTGCGACAGTGAACGTGGCCGTGCTGTGCGTGGGCAGGCTGCGGGAGCCCGGCCTGCGGGAGACAGCGGCAGAGTACCGCAAGCGCCTGAGGCGCTACGGCAGCTTTGAGGAAGTGGAGGTGCCGGATTTGCCGGAGCCCGCCAAGCCCACCCCCGCGCTGCTGCGCCAGGTCATGGATGCCGAGGCGGAAAGGCTGCTGCGCGCGCTGCGCCCCACCGACCGCGTGATCGCCCTGTGCGTGGATGGCAAGACTCTTTCATCCGAGGCCTTTGCGGCGCACCTGACGGCCCTGCAGGCGCAGGGCGTGCCCCGCACAGTGCTGGTGATCGGCGGATCTCTGGGCCTGGGCGAAGCGCTGCTGGCCCGGGCGGATGAGCGGCTCTCGCTCTCAGCCATGACGCTGCCGCACCAGCTCGCCCGCGTGGTATTGTGGGAACAGCTCTACCGCGCCTGCAAGATACGCGCCGGGGAGCGCTATCATAAATAATGACGCTGCAACCATCGACAAGAAACGGAGGGATCTCAGCATGAAAGTTCTCGCGATCAACGGTAGCCCCCATCCATCCGGCAGCACCGCCACCGCCCTGCGCCTGGTTGCCGAGGAGCTGCTTGCCCGGCGGATAGAGGTGGAGATCGTCCACGTGGGTCTTGATGCCGTGCGGGGCTGCACGGCCTGCGGCCACTGCCGCCAGCCGGGTGTGCACGGTTGCGTCTTCACCGATGATCCGGTCAACGCCTGCCTGGAGAAGGCCCGCGAGAGCGACGGCATTCTGCTGGGCAGCCCTGTGTACTATGGCGGCATCGCTGGCACCATGAAGTGCTTTCTGGATCGCTTTTTCTACGCCGGGGCGCACCTGCGCTACAAGGTAGGCGCGGCGCTGGTGTGCCTGCGGCGATCCGGCGGGGTGGGCGCGATGCAGCAGCTGTACAATTACCTCAACCTTGCCCAGACCGTCTTGCCGCCCACCCAGTATTGGCCTGTGGCGCACGGCAGCGGACAAGAGCTAATGCGCGACGCCGAGGGCGTGCAGACCCTGCAAACCCTGGGCCGCAACATGGCCTGGTTGCTGCAAAACCTGGCCGAGGGGGGCAAGACTGTGCCCCAGCCCGCCCACATTCAGCGCGTGTGGACGAACTTTATCTAGCGCGCGGAGGCCGGAGCGATGGCGGGCAAATAGAACGGGGCTGTCTTGCCAACCGAAAAGAAAGCAAGACAGCCCCGTTTGTGAGGAAACTTTTTGTCAGCTAGAGAATGGATTCGGCCTTAGTTGCCCTTGGCGGCCAGGAAGGCCTGCAGCTGGGTGTTGGCCTCCTCGAGCACTTTGTCGATGCCGTTGGCCTTCAGCTTCGCGATAAACTCGGGCAGTTTTTCGGCGGGATCGACCACGCCCGCGTTCAGGGGATCGGCATACTCATTGGCGGCATTGATCAGGGCGGTCATCTCGGTCTCTACCGGCGTGGCGTCAAAGGCAAAGCCCAGCAGCGGCACACCCTGCGCGTCGTTGAACTTGGCGAATTTCTCCCAGATATCCGGGTCGTCATCCACGGTCAGGGGCAGCTGGGTGATGTTGCCCAGGCCGTTGCGCCAGGGCAGGTAATCCTGCCGCTTGTCGGTAAAGGCCACCTTGCCATCTTGCAGGTTGTAATGCACGCCCTCTACGCCGTAGGCGAGCAACGTGAACAGGTAGGGATCGGTGTTGAGCAAGGCGAGGAACTGCAGCGCGCGCTCCGGATGCTTGGAGGCCGAGGAGATGGCCATCATCGCGCCGCGGGCGGAGGTGGTGGAGATGATGCCTGCCTGGGCGGGCTTAAAGGTGACCTCAAAGCCGCGCTCTTGGCTGGCCTGGCGGTCGTAGCCGGGCGCGTACGTCTGGGTGCCTATCAGGTAAGCGCCGCTCAGCTGCGCGTTGGTGCGGGCCGGGCCGGAGGATTCGTGGTTGGCCATATCGGGGTTGATGTAGCCAGCCTGGTAGTACTCACGAACCTTCTCCACAAACTTTTTGTAGCCATCGGTCTCATAGCGGCTCTTGATCACGGCCTCGGACTGAGCGGGATTCACCGGATCAAACTCAAAGGAGAGCAACAGGTTGGTGTCCACGATATCCGAGTGGTTCACCATGCGCTCCAGCACGGCGCCCTCAATGTTCAGGGGATAGAAATCTGCGCCCTTGGCTTCCTTTGCCTTGGCCAGTATGTCGCCAAAGGCATAGAAGTCGCTCACATCATCCACGCTGTAGCCCAGCTCGGTCAGCAGGGGGGTGTTGATATCCCAGGTGTACTGCTGGGCAACCTCTTTGTACCCGGGTAGGCCGTACACGCCCACGCCATCCGCGCCTTCTACCTTGGCGCCCTCGGCCAGCACGGGGGGCAGCACGGTGAACAGGTTGGGGGCATACTTCTCCAGCAGGTTATTGGCCGGGTCATCCAGCCGCACCCACGCGCCTTTCTTGGCATATGCGCTGTACTCATTCGCGCTCCAAGAACAGGTGAAGTAGATGTCGATATCCGCGCCGGAATTGATGTTGAGCACGGAGTTGTTGTCAAAGTCGCCCCATGTACCCCAAATGACTTCCAGTTTGGCGTTGATCTTTTCCTTCAAGTAGGCGTTGACGGCCTCCAGCACAGCAGAATCATCCGTCACGTTGCTGCCATCCAGCATCCAGCGGATGGTGACCTCTTCGCTGGGGTCATCCGCCGCCAAGGCAACGCCCGCCAGGCTGAGGGTCAGCAGGGCCAGGGTCAAAGCGAAGGCGAGAATCCGTTTCATGTCGTGTACCTCCTTGTTGATATATGGTAAACGGCGGCGGTCGCCTGCCGTTCTACCCTTTAACAGAGCCGATGGTGAGCCCGGATATGATGAAGCGCTGAAAGAAGGGATACGCGCAGGCGATGGGTAGCACAATAAACACCACCAGGGCCATGCGCAGGGTCTCCGTGGGCTGATTGGCCACCAAGTTGACGGCCTCCGCGCCAATCATTGAGCTGTTTCTGGCCAAGAAATCCGCCTGGTTTTGCATACGCATCAGCAGATATTGCAGCGGGATATACTGGGGCTTGGTGATGTAGAGCATGGCGATGAACCACTCATTCCAGTACGCCAGGGCGTTGAGCAGCGCGATGGTGGCAATGCCGGGCAGACAGATGGGCAAAATGATCTGAAAGAGCGTGCGGTACTCCCCGCTGCCGTCTATGGATGCGGATTCTATCAGCGCCTCCGGCACCGTGCTGCTGTAGAAGGTGCGCATCACGATGATGTAGAAGGGGCTGACCAGTAGCGGCACGATCAGCGCCGCGTAGTTGTCGCTAAGCCCCAGCATGAACTTGGATACCATGTACGTGGGCACCAGCCCCCCCCCGAAGAGGGTGGTAAAGAAGCTAAAGAAGGTGAAAAAGCCGCGGTACTTGTAATCCCGCCTGAACAGGGGATAGGCGTACAGCACACAGATCAGCACACTCAGCGCCGTACCCACCACGGTGATGAAGAAGCTGTTGAAGTACGAGCGCCACAGCTGATCACCCAGCCGCATCACAAAGCGGTAGGCATCCAGCGACCAGGCAGCGGGCAAAAACGAGAAGCCGTTGGCGCGGATGGCGGGCTCAGACGAAAAGGAGATGATGATCACAAAAATGAAGGGCACCACGCAGGCCAGCGAAAACAGGCCCAGGATCAGGTGAAAGACAGCCTCCGCGCCGGGGCCGACGGTGGTCAAACGGGATGCGCGCCGGGATGCGGATTTGGCTACGGACATGGGCGCTCCCCCCTTTCTGCGATGAATGCGGGTTAAAACAGGGCGGTCTCCGGATCAATCTTGCGAAAGAGTGTGTTGACCAGCATGATGACCACAAAGTTGACGACATTTTGGAAGAGGCCCGCCGCAGTGCTCATGCCCACGTTGCCTGTCTTGGCCAGGGCGCGGTACACGAAGGTATCCACCACCTGCGTGGCCGAAAACAAGGGGCCGGAATCCCGGGGCACGTTATAGAAAAGACCAAAATCCGAATTAAAAATTTTGCCCACACTCATGATCAGCAGGATGATGATCATGTTGCGCAGGTGCGGCAACGTCACAAAGCGCACCTGTTGCCACTTGGTGGCCCCGTCAATGCCGGCGGCCTCGTACTGGCTGGCGTCTATCCCTGTGATGGCCGCCAGGTAGAGGATGCAGGAGTAACCGACATTCTTCCACAGGTAGGCCAGGGTCAGCACGTAGGGCCATGGGCCGGGGGTGTTGTACCAATCCACGGGCGTCTGCCCCAGGCTGCGCTGCCAGAAGGTCAGCAGGCCCTTATCCGGGCTTAAAAAGGCGAAAACAAAGTAGCTGACGACCACCCAACTGATAAAGTAGGGAAAAAACATCAGCGTCTGATACGTCTTGCCGAGGAATTTGCGGGGTATTTCGTTGAGAATGATGGCGAACGCCACGGATACCACCAGGCCCAACACAATCCACACCGCGTTGTAAGCGATGGTGTTGCGCACCATGCGCCACGAATCGGATGTGGTAAAGAGAAACTCGAAGTTTTTAAACCCTGTCCACGCGTTCTTGATCACGCGATCCCACAGGGTAGGGCGGATTCTGTCGGTCTGAAAGGCGAACACCAGCCCAAACATGGGCAAGTAGCGCAGCAACAGCAACCACAGCGCGCCAGGCAGCGCCATGCTGGTGAGCAGCAGCGTCTTTTTGCGCCGCGCCAGGTTGTGGGCAAGGATGGGCCGCGTTGCGGCGGGGGCCCTGGTCATGGGGGTTCCCTCCTTAACAGCCGGATGGGGCGATGCGTCGACAGAAAGCGAATATTTGGGCGTACATACCTGCATTTCATTTATTAAGGAAATTTATAAATACACACTTCGCCAAATACTTTCCAGCCGGGAACCGTGCCGCAATATGCAGCCTCTCTATGCTTGAAAGTGTAACATGGCTACTTCTGTCTGTCAACAAGTATTTTACATGACCTGTGGACAAATAAAATAATTATTCATAAAATTGTTTTATTTATGCATTCTCCTCTTTCAATATTTTATTATTAAAGAATATTAAATAAAAAACGCGTCACAGGGCAACGGTAAAAAACAGCGCAGCAAGTATGCGCACACAACGCCATGCCATCCCCCGCCCCCACCCGCCGCCTTTGCCGTAACGCATATTTATTTGTGAAATTTTCCGTGCAAAACTAATTAGAGTTGCATTAGGAATTGATGAGATACCTTGACAGACGAAGTATCGCGCGCTATGCTGTGCATGGCAATCAAAACCAACGCCAACCCAAACGGGAGGTGAGCGCTTGTCGCTGACATCGGATCTGGTGCGCGGCCACACGGAGAGCATCATCCTGGCGCGCCTGATGGGCAAGGACAGCTACGGGTATGAGATCAACAAAGCCGTTGCGGCCAAGACGCGCAACCAGTACGAGCTCAAGGAGGCCACACTGTATTCCGCCTTCCGCAGGCTGGAAGCGGGCGGATACATCGCATCCTACTGGGGCGATGCGGAACAGGGCGCGCGCCGCCGTTACTACGCCATCACCCCGTTGGGCCGTCAATGCTTTGCCGAAAGCTTGGCGGATTGGGCCCAGGCCAAGGCCTTGATCGACTCGCTGCTGGCCCAAGAAGACCCACAAGACCCTCATTTGCAATAAAAAAGGAGAGAGAGACCATGAACGAAACCCTGCGCACCCACGTGGATAGATTGTTTGCCGACGCACCGGATACCCCCCGCATCCGCGAGTTTCGCGAAGAGCTGTTGGGCAATCTGCAGGCCAAGTACGACGATCTGCTGGCTGCGGGCGAAGAGCCGGATGCGGCGGTGCAACGCGTGATCAGCGGCATCGGCGACACGGCATCGCTGATACAGATTCTGGCATCCGATCCCGAACCGGATAACCCCTACATCCCCCGGCAGCAGACCGCGCAGGTGGTATCCACCGCGGTGTTTATGTACTGTGCGGCCGCGGCGGTGCTGACGCTGGTGCGGGGCATACTGGGCAACACGCTGGCCTGGGTGGCCTTTTGGTTGATCGTGGGCGTGGCCACGGCGCAGTTGATCTTTCATTTTTTCTCCCTCGCAGGTGCCCCCGCCCCGGCCCGCCGCCTGCCCCCATCCTACGACGAGGCGCGGCGCAAGCGCATACGCGGCTCCCTCAGCTCCATCCTGTGGCTGCTCACCACCGCGCTGTACTTCATCATCAGCTTCACCTTCGGCAACTGGCACATCTCGTGGATCATCTTTTTAATCGCGCCCATCGTGCAGCAGCTGCTCAACCTGTTCTTCGACATGCGGGGTTAGCGCATGCGACACACACACTTCGGCCTGCGCCTGCTGCTGTGGCTGGGATTGCTGGCCCTGTTGCTGGTGATCTTGATACAAGGCTCAAAGGGGGATTTTGTTTTGCCGCTCTTTCAAACCGTGCCCACAACCACCGTGATGGATGAGACCTATGACCTGCGCAGCCTGGATACCGTGGCGGTGGATACCGCCGCCCTGCGCGTACAGGTGCGCAGGGCGCCGGATGAGCGCCTGCGGGTCATCTACGAGAGCAACCTGCCACAGGGCAGCCGCGCCCAGGTGAGTGCGGAACGCCAGGGGGATACCCTCGTGGTGCGGGAGCACCCGCGCCTGCGCATCGGCCTGTTCTTTAACGTGTTTGAGCAGGTGACCGTGCTGCTGCCCCGGGCCTTCACCGGCGCGCTGGATGTGCGCATGACATCCGGCGCGCTGGATATGCCGGATGATCTGGATGTGGCGCGCTTTGCCCTGCACATGAGCTCCGGCAGCGCCGCGCTGGCCAGCCTGCGCTGCGCCGAGTACACCATCAGCAGCAGCAGCGGCAGCATACGCGCCGGGGCCATCACGGGCAGCGGCACGCTGCAGCAGACATCCGGCAGCACGCACATCGCCGCGCTGGATGGGGAGAGCCACAGTGTGCGCACCACAAGCGGATCCATGCGCATAGACGCGCTGCGGGGCCGCGCGGATGTGCAGACCACATCCGGCCTGACCCAGGTGGATCGCTTTGAGGGCGCGGGCAGCTTCAGCAGCACATCCGGCGCGCAGCGCGTGGAGGTGACGCGCCTGACGGGCGACATCAGCTTTCGCGCCTCTTCCGGCTCTGTGCGGGTGACGCTACCGCGGGATGCGGCCTTCCGCTTCGCGGGGCGCAGCGGCTCGGGCAGCATCCACACGGATTTCCCCGCCGTGCGCGATGGCAAGGCCCTCTCCGCCGCGGTGGGCGATCACCCCGTGGTGGCGATCGATTGCCAAACCTCATCCGGCAGCGTGCGTTTCCTCTATTAGCGAGTGCTTAACAGGCGCTTATGCGGGCAAGAGACCGCCCTGGCTCATTGGGCCGGGGCAGAGTTTTGATCATCAGGCTTACACTAGATCCGCGCCGGGCAGCCTCTTGGTGCTGATATTTTTCATGCCACTGATGCGCTCGTACAGCAGTGTCTTGCCCGTAAAGAAGCCGATGCATGCATCCAGGCCGATCAGCAGCAGCAAGCCAACGGGCACAAGCTCGCTGATCTCAAACCCGTTCACCGGCGGCAGCAGCGTGGCCCGCCAAAGGTTGAAGCAAACCAGCAGCCACAGAATGCCGTAACGTACAGCCAGCGCCACGGGCAGGGGCCACCCCGCGCGCGTCTGCGTCAGCCGAATGTGTACAAGGGCTTTGCCCAGAGTTTGTTTGAAGCGCCACTGCACAAGGGCAAACCCGATAAACAGCGCGGCCATCAGCAAAAAATCCCACAGAGCTTGCGTGCCCAAGCGCTGCAAGCCAGCCGCGTTGATGACGAAACGAACCATGGCAAAGACGATGTAATCCATGCCCAGGGCAAAGACCCGCCGCAGGTAGCCTACGCGCACACTGCGCTGTATGTTCTTTTGGTCGATCCTATCCCTTGTGGGCAGAAACACCAGCAGGCGCTTGGCCAGAAAAAAGCCGATCACCCCGCCCAGGGTGTTGAGCATCAAATCATCCACATCGAACAGGCGGTAAGGGTAGGGGTAGAAGCCGTACAGGGCAGTCAGCTGCGTCACTTCGAAAAACAGGGTCAGCGCGAAGGTAAAGATCAGCGTCCTTTTAAGATTTTGCTTGAAGTAATACGCCAGGTACATGCCAAAGGGTACCGTGAGCAATACGTTAAAGGCTGGCTCGTACACCACGTTCTGTTTCAGCGCCGGCAGGTAGGTGGAAAAAGCGCGGATATTCAGCTTGGTTTTTGTAACAAAATCGTAGATGAACCGAAAGGGGATCAGCTGCATAAAAGGCTCTTGATGCGGCGAGAGCATCGTGGCGGGATCCGGCAGGGGCAAAATCACCACGTAAAAGGCGCTGAGCATATAAAAGAAAAAAGAAAATAAGATCAAGGCCCGCAGCTTGGATACCGCGCCATACCGGATGTACTGCACCAGCGTGTACGGCATGGTGAGCAGGAAAGCCGCGATTAAAAAGTGAAGTGTCGCCTGTTCGATGGGGTAAAGATATGCTTGCATACAGGGCCTCCTCATGGGGTCGTTTCACTGTTTGCTGTGAAACGGCATGCACAGTGTATCGAAACAGTATCTGTTTTGCAACCCCCTCCACACTAAAAAACCCCGGCCGTATGAGCCGGGGGAGATGCGGTGTATCTTTCCATTTTTAAGCAAATTCTACCACGTTTTTGAGCCCTTTGGCCGCCTTGGCCAATTCGAAGAGCTCCGCAATATCCGTCAGGGGCGCGCGGCTGGTCACCAAATCCTCCATAGAGAGCGCCTTTTCGCAGATAAAGCGCAGGGTCTTGCGATACTGGGTCAAGCTGGCGCGGGTTGTGCCCGTGACGATGAGCTGCTTGTAATGAATGATGTTGGTGTTCAGCATCACTTCCTCCCGCCCTTTGGGCAGGCCGCCAAAGAAGCACACGCGCCCGTTCACCGCCGCCTGGCTAAAACTGGCTTGCTGGGCCGCGGGGGCAGGGCAGGCGGTGATCACCACATCGAACAGATGCCCCTCTGTCAGGTCCGCCACTTTTTGCGCATCCAGCGCGCCCACGGTGGTGAAAGATGCATCTACCTTGCGGGCATTGGCCTGGCGATCCGCAGAAAGGTCGCTGAGCACCACGCGGCTGGCGCCCTGCAGGCGGGCCAGCTTGGCGTGCATCAGGCCGATGGCCCCCGCGCCCACGATCAGTACAAAGTCGCCGGGCCGTATGGCACAGCGCTCCGATCCGTTCAGCGCGCAGGAAAAGGGCTCGTTGAGCGCGCCATCCACAAAGCTGCCGGTCCCCAGCGGGGTGATGTTGCCGCCGGATACCGCCTGCGCCGGGATCAGCACATACTCGGCAAAGCCCCCGTCCAGGTTAACGCCTAAGGCGCGGTAGTCCGCGCACAGCTGGCCGTTGCCGGATACGCACAGATCGCAGTGCCCGCAGCCCATGTTGGGGGCCACCGCCACCCGGTCGCCCGGTGCGGCGGCGGTGACGCCCGGCCCCACGGAGGCAATAACGCCCGCGAACTCGTGCCCCAAGATGATGGGATGCTTCGCATCCACCCCGGCCGCGCCCGCGGTCAGCATGCGCACATCCGTGCCGCAGATGGCCGCGGCTTTCACCTGTAGCAAGGCTTCCCCCGGCCCGGGAATAGGGGTGGGAACCTGCTCTACGCGCAGATCGTTGATACCGTACATTCTGGCTGCCAGCATAGCTTGTTTGCTTCTCCTTTTTTGTCGATTGATGAGGCGGGCGGCCCCCCTACTTGGGCAGCACATCCCGGTACAGCGGCGTCAAGGCTTCGATGGTCTTTAAGTACGCGGCGGCAAAGGGCTGGTAGGCGCGGTGGCGCGCGGCATCCGGCTTCAGGGGCTCGCCGCCCTGCATCAGCCTGCGGATGGGCGCGCGGTAGTCGCTCAGTACCCCCGCGCCCGCCCCCGCGATGGCCGCGCTGCCTGCCAGGCCCGCCTCGCTCATCACAAAGGGCACCACGCGCACCCCCAGCACATCGGCCTTGATCTGGTTGAACAGGGAAGATGTTGCCCCGCCCCCCGCTGCGCGCAGGGTATCGAAATTGCTGTGCGGGTACAGCCTGCGCATGACGCTGAGGTAGTAGTGGTACTCGTAGGCCACGCCCTCCATGGCGGCCTTAAAGAGGTGCGCATCCGTGTGCTTCCAATTCAGGCCCATGTAGCTGCCCTTTACATCCGGGTTGTTGGGCAGCACGCGCCCTGCAAAATGGGGCACGAACATCAGCCCGTCGCTGCCCGGCGGAATATCCGCGCAGGGGGCGGAGAGCGCCTCGTAACTGCTGTGCGTCACCTGGTCGCGCAGCCACTTGAGGCACAGCCCGCCGCCGTTGATGTAGGCCAGGGGAAACCAGTACCCATCCACCGGTGAGCGCATCATGGTCATGGTCTCAAACGCCGTATCCGGCACAAAGCTATCCACCACGCTGCACATCACCGATGCCGTGCCCGCGATATCAAAGAGCAGATCCGCCTCGAACAAGCCGCTTCCGAAGATGGAGCAGGCCGTATCCCCGCCGCCCGCTACAATGGGGATGCCATCGGGCAAGCCGGTCTCCTTGGCAAAGGCCGGGGTGACACGGCCCACCACTTCAAACGGGGAGACGACGCGGGCGAATTTTTCGCGGGGCACGTCAAAGGTATCCAGCAACTCCTGCGACCAGGCTTTGCGCAGGTTGTCGCCAAAGCCGGAGTATTGCAGGCAGGTGTAGTCAAAGTACGCCTCATCCCCCCGCAGGCCCGCCATGCGCCCCACCACGTAGCCGTGGGGCAGCACGAACTTGGCGATGCGCCTGTACACATCCGGGTGCTCGTGCTTCCACCACAAAATTTTGGGGCCGTGGGTGTAGGTGACCGGGCCGCCGGTGATGGCCGTGACGCGCCCGCCCGCTCGCTCGCGCATCCGCTTCATGTAGGGGGCGCAGCGCGCATCCAGCCAGGAATCGTAGTAGGTGACGGCCTGCCCCGCCTCATCCACGCCCATAATGCCCGCCATCTGCGAATCCACGCCGATGGCCGCAACGGCCGCCGGGTCTATGCCCGGCTGGGCCAGCGCGCCCCGTATGGTGCGCACCGCCGCGCCGTACAGATCCTCCGCCTCCTGCCACACGGCGCCCGGGCTGGGCTGGATAAGGCGGGATGCCTCAAAGGCCGTGGCCAGCAGGTTCATATCCGCGTCAAAGACGGCGGTCTTGGTACCCTGGGTGCCGATATCCATGGCAAGGATGGTGGGTTTCATGTGCTTCGCCTCCTCGTTTGGGTAGCAGGACGGATGGGTGGCAGGCTGCGCCCTACAGCGTCACAATCCGCTTTTCCGCAATGGCGCGGTTGCCCGCCGCCACCACGCGCACCGCGTTCAGGCCATCCTGCCCGGTCACGCGCGGGGCGGCCTCTCCCAGCACGCAGGCGGCGAAGTGCCTGTCCTCCTCCACATAGGCCTGGGCGAAAAGCCCCGTCCAGCTCTTGATGAAGGGCTGCACCTGGTTGCCGGATCGGTTGGCGTAGCGCATGCTGGTCTGACTGGTGTCACCCAGGTAGATGACCCCATCTGTGCCCAGTATCTCTACCCTGGCGTCGTAGCCGTAGCCCACGCCCTGCGCGCCGTCAATGGCGCCCTGCATACCGTTTTGCAGGCGGCCCGTGAGCACCACATTGTCGTAAAAATCCGGATAATCCTGCCGGGCCTGGGGGCAGCGGTAGTTGCCCGCCACGGCGTACACCTGCTCAAAGGCGCTGCCGGTAAACCAGTGCACGGTGTCGATGTCGTGGCTGTTCACCTCGGCCAGCGGGCCGTTGCTCTTGCGGATGTCGTACATCCACGGCTGGGGCGTACTGGGCCCGCGCGTGAGGGATTTGACCAGCACCACCTCGCCGATCTGCCCGGCATCCACCGCCTCTTTGGCGGCCAAAAAGCCCGCGTCGTAGCGGCGCATAAAGCCAATTTGCAGGGTGACGCGGGCGGCCTCGCAGGCCGCTATCATATCCCGGCACTCGGCCTCATCCATGGCCATGGGCTTTTCGCACAGCACGTGTTTGCCCGCCGCCGCAGCGGCCAGCACAATCTCGCGGTGATACTTGGTGGGCGACACCACCACCACCCCGCGCACCGAGGGGTCGTCGAAGGCCTGTCTATAATCCGCGAAACGCTTGTCAATGCCCAGCTCGCGGCAGGCGGTCGCTGCGGCCTCCTCCACCGGGTCTACCACGGATACCACGGCAAAGCCGGGCACCCGGCTCTGAAAGTTGCGCGCGTGGATCATGCCCGCGCGGCCCGCGCCCACCAGGCAGATGCCGTGTGTGTTGTTGCTCATGTGCGTTGTTCCTTTCTGCCAGGCTTGGGGGCCACGGGTGTCCCTTCCCCCTCCCGGCCGCCGCGCGGCACGCGGTGCTTTACAGGGACAGCCGGGTCAGCTATAATAAAATCATCCATCCGATATGTGTTGATGAAGAGGGGTGAACCCATGCAACCCCCCGAGCGCACACTCTTTACCGAGGGGCGCCGAGAGCGCATTCTTGCCCTGCTGGATGCACAGGCCAACCTGCGCGTGGCCGAGCTGTGCCAGCGTTTCGGCGTATCAGCCGCCACCATCCGCAGCGATCTGCGCGCCCTGGCGCGATCCGGGCGCCTGCACCGCACCCACGGCGGGGCCATGACGCTCTTTAAGGCGGGCTTTGAACCCACGCCGCAGATCAAGCAGGGGCACCACCTCACCGAAAAGCAACGCATCGCCAAGTTCGCCGCCACCCTGGTGGAAGAGGGGGACACCGTGGCGCTGGATGCGGGCAGCACCACCATGGAACTGGCCCGCGCCCTGTGCGAGCGCAAGGGCCTCACCGTGGTGACATACGATGTGGAGATTGCCACCTACCTGGATGCCCGCAGCGACGCCGCGGTGTACCTGGCGGGCGGCCAACTCCGCAAAGGCTTTAACATGGCCACCGGCGCCATGACCGTATCGGCCATACGCAGCCTGAATGTGGATATCGCCTTCCTCGGGGCGAACGCCTTCTCTATGGAGAAGGGGTTCACCACGCCCAAGAGCGAACTGGTGGAGGTGAAGCAGGCGCTCATCGCTATCGCCAACCGCAGCGTGGCCCTGGTGGATAGCGGCAAACTGGGCCGCGCCAGCTTTTTGAAGTTTGCCGACCCGCGGGATGTGGACATGCTGGTGACCGACAGCGGCGTGCCCGGCAAAATGGCCGACGCGATTCGGGAAGGCGGGCTGAGCCTGCGGGTGGTTTAGAGAATCTGGTTAAACTCCACCCTTTCCTTGTTGGGCCCCTCTATCATGAAGTAGCTGCATCCCTTGCTGAAGAAGGGCAGCGTGATGATGGCGGGGTCTATCAGTTTGTAGCCCGCGGCTTTCACCTCATCAAATACCCTGTGGATATCCGTCACGTCAATGGTCAGGTGGTCGATGGCCCCGGCCACGGGATGGGTCTCGCCCAGGTAGGTTTCCACCACCAGGCTGCCCAGCTTCAAAAAAGCCACGTGATCCCTTTCGCTCTGCCAAGTCTCCTCAAAGCCCAGGCTCTTGTAAAAGGCCACGGTGGCGCCCACATCGTGCGTGGGGATGCCGATGTGCTGCAGGCCCACGAGATACTGCGATATCATGTTCATCCACTCCTATCTGCACAGCGTATTGTGCGGTTGTATACATTATAGCTTCCCTCGCACAAAAGGACAAGCGTTCATTTTCGTTTTTTTTGCTTTTGAAAGGGGATCTTAGCTATCCCTTATAACTTTTTCTGTAAAAATTACAAAAATCATATAAAACCTCTTGACATTGCGCCTGGAGCGGCTATAATTAGGAGAAAGAATGTCATGACATAATGGCATTGAGAAAATGGAGGAGGAAATTGCCCATGAAGCGCATCAAGGTTCTGCTGGCGCTGGTACTGGCGCTGGCCATGGTGGGGGGGGGCACCTTGGCTTTGGCTGAGGAACTCAAGGACTTCACCATCGACCCCGCGAAGATCCCTCAGGAGAAGCTGGACACGGTGGTATCCCTGGCGGTCTCTGTCCGCGGCCTGGAGAACCCCTACATCGCCACCATCAAAGTCGGCATGGAGATGTTCGCCGTGTACCTGGACAGCATCGGCCAAAAGTACGAGATGCAGGTGCTTGATTCCGGCGGAGACAGCAACAAAGAAGTGGACAACATGCGTCAGTTCGCCGCCAACGCGGGGGGCAACGCGCTGGCCTATTCCGACCCCAACGAGAACGCCATCGCCTACTCCCTGGCCGAGGCCATGGCCGAGGCGGGCGGCTTCATCGGCACCGCGTGGAACAAGCCGGCTGACGTGGGCCCGGCGGATCTGACCCCCAACTGGGTCATCCACACCTCTCCGGATAATGTGATCAACGGCTACAACACCGCCAAGGCGCTGTTTGATTACATGGGCGGCAAGGGCAAGATTTTTGTGTGCGAGGGCATGCTGGGCAACACCGCCGCCATCGACCGCGCCAAGGGTCTGGATCAGGCGCTGGCGGAGTATCCCGATATCACGGTAGCCGGTCGCGACACCGGCAACTGGGCGACGGCCGAGGCCTTGACCCTGGTGGAGACCTGGCTGGGCAAGGATCCCGACGTGGGCGGCGTGTGGTGCGCCAACGACAACATGGCCACCGGCGCGCTGCAGGCGCTTGAAAAAGCGGGGCTAAAGGGCAAAGTGGGCGTGACCGGCGTGGATGCCAACACCGACATCGTGGAGGCTGTGCGCGATGGGTTCGCCGTGGCCACGGTCTCCAGCAACGGGTATCTGCAGGGCGGCTACACCCTGGCCATCTGCTATGCGGCCTGGGCCGGCCTGATTGATGTGACGACGTTGCCGCCTGAGTATCGCGAGTTCGCGACCCCTGCGCTGCTCATCACCAAGGAGAACGCTGCGGAATACCTCAGCAGCGTGCCGGAGTTCGATTTCTCCAAGCCCTTCGCCTGCAAGGCGGACTGATGCGGAGCGCGCAACCCAAAAGGTGACCTAGGCGACGCGAGGGAACAGGGGGCACTCAAAGGTTCCCTGTTCCCTTTCTTTATGAAGCCCCGCACATCCCCCACAGAATGGAGCGAGATTATGGCGGCAAAACAACCCACCCCCATGACCATTGCGGAAGAATTTGCGGCCAAGGTGCGGCGGGATGGCCAGAGGGAGCGCGTCATGCGCTACGCGCCCATGATTGTGCTGCTGGCCTTGGTGCTCATCTTTACGGCGGCCCGCGGCGCGGCCTTTGCCTCATTCACGAACATGGTGGCCATTTTGAACCAGCTTGCCATCCCGTTGCTGGTAGCCCTGGGCCTGACGTTCGTGATCATGATCGGCGGCATCGACCTCTCCATCAACGGCACTGTGGGCATGGCCGCCGCGCTGGTGGGCGTGCTGGTGATGAACAACCGGTTCCCCCTGAACCTGGGCTTCCTGGGGGTGCTGCTGGCTGTGCTGGGCAGCGTGCTGGTGGGCCTGGCAGTCGGCCTGATCCACGTGTATCTCAAAATCCCTTCCTTTATGGTATCCTTCGCCTTTATGTACGTGTGCAAGGGTCTGGGCCTGCTCTCCTACGCGGGGCAGCCGCCCAAGATCATAGACCCGCTGCTCGTGGCGCTACCCAAGACCTACTGGCTGGGCATCCCCTTCATCACCTGGGTGGCCGTTGCGGTGTTGCTGGTGTGCATCTTCATCCAGGAGTACACGGCCTTCGGCCGTTACATTTATGCCGTGGGCACGGATGAGACCATTCTGCGCGCGGTGGGTGTCAGTGTCAATCGGGTGAAGGTGATGGTCTTTACCCTGGCGGGCCTGTGCTTCGGCATCGCGGGGGTGCTCTACGGCATACGCCTGGGGCAAGGCGACGTGACGGCGGGCAATGACCTGATGTTCCCTGCCCAGGCCGCAGTGGTGGTGGGCGGCACATCCCTTTCCGGCGGCAAGGGCGGCGTCACCAACACCATTGTGGGCGTGCTGATCATGACCGTGCTGGCCAACGGGCTGCTGCTCGTGGGCGTCAATTCCTACATCAAAACCGGCATTGAAGGCCTGATCATCCTGACCGCTGTGGCGCTGACAGTGGCCCACGGCGCCAAGGTCGTCAGCAAGTGAGGCGAAACGCATGCAAGAGAGCAAAGTCTGTTTCAGCGCCAAGGGCATCGTGAAGCACTACGGCGCTACCCACGCCCTCAAAGGCGTGGATTTAGAGGTGCGCGAGGGCGAAATTGTGGGCCTGGTGGGCGAGAACGGCGCGGGCAAATCCACGCTGCTCAAGATCATCATCGGCGCGGAAAATCCCTCATCCGGCCAGATGACCATGGAGGACCAGCCCTATGCGCCCAAAAACCCCATGGAGGCCAACGCGGCCGGCGTGGGCATGGTTTTTCAGGAGCAATCCCTTATCGTCAACCTCAGCGTGGGGCAGAACATCTTCTTCGGTCACGAGCGGGATTTTCGCCGCTACGGTGTGATCAACTGGCCCCGCATGTACAAGCAGGCGCAGCGGGTGCTGGAGGAGGTGGATGTGGGACACATCAACCCCCGCAAAAAAGTGAGCGACCTCAACTTTGCCACCCGGCAGATGGTGGAGATCGCCAAGGTGATGAACGTGACCCAGCGCACGGATGGCCGCAAGTGCATGATCCTGCTCGACGAGCCCACCTCCGTGCTCAGCGAAGAGGAGACGGAGAACCTGTTCGTGCAGATGCGCAAAATCGCCGCCTGCGGGCATGCGGTGGTGTTCGTATCCCACCGGCTGGATGAGATATTGGAAGTGACCGATCGCATCTACGTCTACAAGGACGGCGCGAGCGTTGGTTCGCTGAATACCGGGGATGCCACCGAACCCCTGCTCTACGAGATGATGGTGGGCCGCAGCACCACCAGTGAATATTACAAGCTGGAGCGGCAGGTTGAGCCGCAGGATGCGGTGGTGCTGGAGGCAAAGGGCCTCGGCCTCTCCGGCGTGTTCAAGGATGTCAATTTCGCCCTGCGCCGGGGCGAGGTGCTGGGCGTATGCGGCGTGGTGGGCAGCGGCAAAGAAGATGTGTGCGAGGTGCTCTGCGGCGACCAGAAGCCCACAGCCGGCGCGCTGTACATACATGGCCAAAAGGCGGATTTTCAATCCCCTGCCCAGGCGCTGGCGGCGGGTGTGCTGATGATCCCAAAGGAACGCCTGGTAGAGGGCATTGTGCGCACGCTTTCGGTAGAGGACAACATCGCCGCATCCAACCACAGGCTGGTATCAAAAGGCCCTTTTGTGCTGGCCGCCCGCGTGCGCGAGCAGGCCCTGCGCCTTATCGGTCGCCTGCGCATCAAGACCCGCGGCCCCAAGGAGCTTTTGATGCAGCTATCCGGTGGTAACCAGCAAAAGGTGGTGTTCTCCCGCGCGCTGGCGAGCAAGTGCGAAATCCTCATTCTCAACCACCCCACCCGGGGTGTGGATGTGGGCGCGAAAGAGGAATTTTACGGCCTGATCCGCGACATGATGCAGGAGGGCAAGGCCGTCATTCTGCTGGGCGATACGCTGGATGAATGCATCGGCATGAGCAACCGGGTGTTGGTGATGAAGGATGGGCGGCTGAGCGGGGCGTTTGACGCCCCGGCCCGGGGCAAACCCAGCCAGGTGGATGTGGTCAGCGCCATGATGTAGGCAGTAGGGAGGAAGATGCGAACATGAGCCAACCGACCAAACCCGGCGCGGAGAAAGGCCCGCGCCTGCGCGACAACCTGGTCAAGTATTTCAGTTTCTCCGCCATCGTCATCCTGGTCGTCGGGTTCACGCTGGCGCGCCCCAACTTTTTAGGCGTGGCCAATCTAAAAACCCTGCTCAGTGACAGCGCGCCGCTGCTCATCATGGCCACGGGCATGACGTTGGTGCTGCTGCTGGGCAGCATTGACCTATCCATGGGCTCTGTGTGCTCGGTGGCCAACGTGCTAACCGTGATGATCATCAACGAGCTGGGGCCGCAACTGGGCCCGCCCGCGCTGGGCGCGGTGGTGGCGCTGCTGGCGGCGGCGGCCTTTGGCGCGGTCGCGGGGCTGCTGCTGGGCTTTGTGCACGTAAAGCTAAAGGTGCCCTCCTTTATCGCGTCGCTGGGCTTTATGTCCCTGTGGCAATCCGTGGCGTACCTGATCACCGCTGCCCCGGTATCCGTGGCCAAAGTGATGTGGGGCGGCATCAACTGGTTCAAGGTGACCTTCGGCGTTGTCGGTCTCTCGCTGGTGCTCGCCCTGGCCTGGGTGGCCGTGGCCTACCTGTTTCAATCCCGCACCTCCTTCGGCAAGGCGCTCTACGCCATCGGCGGCAACGAACGGGCGGCGCGAATTGCCGGTACAAGGGTGGATCAAGCCAAGATCGTCGCTTTTGTGCTCAGCGGCGTGTGCGCGGCCATCGGCGGCTACTTTTTGGCGGCCAAACTGCGCAGCAGCGCCCCCACGGTGGGCGACCCCTTTACGCTGCTGATCGTGGCATCCGTGGCGCTGGGCGGTACATCTCTATCCGGTGGCCGCGGCGGCGTACTGGGCACGGTGGTCGGCGCCTTCACCGTCTCGGTCATTCAGAACGGCATGAACTTTATCAAGGTGGATGCTTACTGGCAAAGCATCGTGTTCGGCTTCTTTGTGCTGGCGGCCGTGGCCATCTCTGTAGATCGTTCCACCCGTGGGCTGGTGGTCAAATGACGGCTGCAATTGTAACGGTGCTGGGGCCGCTGCCCCCGGCGCAGCTGGGCTTCTGCCAAAGCCACGAGCACATCAGTGCCGCCTGTGCGCACCTGCGCGCGCACAGCCCCGGCCTGGTGATAGACGACGAACAGCGCACGCTGACCGATCTGCTTGCTTACCGCCGCGCGGGGGGGCAGGCGCTGGTGGATGCGCAGCCCCTGGGCGCGGGGCGCGACGCGCGCGCGCTGGTCAGCCTGTCGCGGGCATCCGGCGTGCATGTGGTGGCCTCTACGGGCTTTCATCTGCCGCGCCATTACCCGGATAACCACTGGGTGCACACGCTGCCCCAGCAAGCGTTGCAGGCCCTGTTCACAGACGAGCTGACGCGGGGCATGTACCTGGATGGGGACGAGGCCCCGCCTGCCCGGCAGGGAGAGGCCCGGGCAGGGCAGGTGAAGGCCGCGCTGGAGCCGGGCCCGCTGACGGGCCGCCAGGGTGTGCGTTTTGCCGCCGCCGCGGGGGCCGCCATAGCGGCCGGCGCGCCGCTGATGGTGCACATAGAGCCCCGGACCGATCCCCTGGCCCTAGCGGATTTTCTGGCCGGGCAGGGATTGGATCTGACCCGCGCCGTCTTCTGCCATATGGATAGGGCCACGCCGGATTTAGTCGTGCACAGGGCACTGTGCGAACGCGGCATCACCCTGGAGTATGACACCATCGCCCGGCCCAAGTACCACGATGACGCGCGGGAGGCGGAGATATTCCGCCATATGCTGCGCGCAGGATACGGCAACCGCTTGCTGGCCGGGCTGGATGTGACCCGCCTACGCCTGACCGGCTACGGCGGCACACCAGGCTTAGCGGGCCTGTTACAAAATTTTGTACCCTTGCTGCGCGACGCGGGGGTGACCGAAGCCCAAATAACCCAGATCTTTGTGGAAAACCCGGCCCGGATTTTTCAGATGAGACCGACGATTCAGATTGAGGAGTGACCAGCATGTTCGATTTTGCACCCGCAACCCAGCCCACCATCTACTTTATCGGCGTCACCACAGGCAAATCCTCCATCATGAAGGTGTTTCCGCTATGGGCCCAGGCCCTGGGCCTAAAGGATGCGGTCATCAAGGGCTTTGATCTGCCCTTGCACGCGCCCGCCGAGCAGTATCGCCAGGTGGTGGATTTTATCAAGCGCGACCCCCTCTCCTACGGCGCGCTGGTCACCACCCACAAGCTCGACCTATTCACCGCCTGCCGCGATCAGTTCGACTACGTAGACCCCTATGCCGAGAAGCTGAGCGAGGTATCCTCTCTGTTCAAACGCGGCGGGGTATTCCACGCCCACGCCAAAGACCCCATCTCCAGCGGCCTGGCGCTGGAAAACTTTGTGCCTGAAAACTTCTGGCGGGATCACGGCGGCGAAGTGCTGCTCATCGGCGCGGGCGGCAGTTCTCTGGCCATGTCCCTCTACTTTACGCAGGAGAAGTTTGGCGACAACGTGCCCAAGCGCATCATACTGGCCAACCGCAGCCTGCCCAGGCTGGAATCCGCCAAAAAGGTGCTCTCCGGCCTCAACCCCAAGGTGACTTTCTCCTTTGAGCACAGGCCGGATCCCAGCGGCAACGACGCACTGATCGCCGGCCTGCCGCCCTACTCTTTGGTGGTTAACGCCACGGGCCTGGGCAAAGACGCCCCCGGCAGCCCCACCACAGATGCCGTGCAGTATTCTCCGCACAGCCTGGTGTGGGAGATTAACTACCGCGGCGATCTCATCTTTATGTACCAGGCCCAGGCGCAGGCCAAGGAGAAATCTCTGCACGTGGAGGACGGCTGGGTTTACTTCATCCACGGCTGGACGCAAGTGATCGCCGAAGTGTTTAACGTGCCCATCGAAGGCCCGGTGCTGCAGCAGATGAGCGACATCGCCATGGAACTGATCGGGGGCAAAAAGTGATGGCGGGCAAAATATTGGCCACGCCCCGCAGCTTTGGCCAGGCGGGCGACCCCATCGGCCTCTTGGAGCGCGCGGGGTACACCGTGGTGAAGAACCCGCTGGGGCGGATTATGACAGAGGACGAGATGTGCGAGCATATCGCCGGCGCGGTGGGTGTGATATTGGGCGTAGACCCCATGACCGCCCGGGTGCTGGGCGCGGCAAAGCAGCTGCGGGCCATATCCAAGTATGGCGTGGGCGTGGATAACATCGACATGCCCCGCGCGAAAGAGCTGAATATCCCCGTCAGCATCACCCGCGGGGCCAATGCGGATGCGGTGGCGGATTACGCCTTTGCCCTGATGGCCGCCTGCGCCCGCAAGTTGGTGCCCATCGACGCGGCTTGCCGCCGCAGGGATTGGGGCAAGGTGACCACCCTGGATATCTGGGGCAAGACCATCGGCATACTGGGCCTTGGCGCTATCGGCAAGGGCCTGGCCCGCCGGGCTGCGGGCTTTGGCATGCGCGTGCTGGCCTACGACATCTATTGGGATAAGGATTACGCGGCCGCCAACGGCATCGTCTACGCCCGGCCGGAAGAGATATACGCCGCGTGCGACTTTATCTCGCTGCACCTGCCTTTAACCGACGAATCCCGTCACATGATATCCGACGCGCAGTTTCAGGCCATGAAGCCCACGGCCATTTTGGTCAACACCGCCCGCGGCGGCCTGGTGGACGAAGCCGCCCTGGTGCGTGCCCTGCAAAACCACACCATTTATGCCGCCGGCATGGATGCCTTTGCCCAGGAACCGCCCCAGGACGAGGCACTCTACGCCCTGGATAACCTGGTGATGGGTTCGCACTGTGCGGCATCCACCCAAGGCGCGGTGGAAAACATGGGCATGATGGCGGCACAGAATTTACTGGCTTCGCTGACCGACGAGCGATGACGATCACCCCGGCGGTTCCCCGCGAACCTGCCGCCGGCAAGGAGGGCAGATCATGACTGGCGTCGCGCTGTTTTCTGTAGACAAGGCCACGCCCGTACCCTTATACTATCAATTAAAGATGCGCGTACAGGGCATGATTGATAGCGGTGCGCTGCGGGTAGGCGACATGCTGCCCCCGGAGAACGATCTGTGCGAGCACCTGGGCGTAAGCCGCCCCACCGTGCGCCAGGCCATGAGTGAGTTGGTGGCCGAGGGCTGGCTGACCCGCCGCAAGGGCAAGGGCACCTTTGTATCCCAGCCCAAGATTGATGTGCGCTTTCTGCAAAAGCTGGAGAGCTTTAACGACCAGATGACGCAGAAGGGATTGATCCCCTCCACCCGGGTGCTCTCCCTGCGCAAGGCGCCGGGCGTACAGCGCATCAACGACAGGCTGCTGTTGACCCCGGATGAGCCGCTCATCTGCCTGATGCGCCTGCGTTTCGGCGACGGCGAGCCGGTGGTGTGCGTGGATACGTACCTGCCCTTTGCGCGGTTCCCCGCCATCCTGGATCAGGATTTTGAGCGCGCCTCCCTTTACGAGCGGCTGGAGGCTCTGTACGGCACCCGCGTCTGCCGCGCCCACCGCGAGATAGAGGCCGCCAACGCCAACCGGCGCGAAGCGGAGTTGCTCTGCGTGGAGGCCGGCCAGGCCGTCTGTTTGGTCAAGACCCTGGGCTACGGGCAGGATGATGCGCCGGTGGAGTATTCCGTGGCGCGCTATCGCGGTGACCGCAACAAATTCAGCATCGACCTGTACCGGTGACGGCGGGGCGCCCACCTTCCCCGGGTCTCTCCCGCCGTTGCCGCTGGCATCAGCAAAACTATGCAAACAACAAGGAGGGAACTGCCCATGCGGGGACTTGCGGTGGACGCCAATGGCAAACTGAGCGTGCCCCAGCTTTCCATGCCCGCCTACGGGCCTTGCCAGGCGCTGGTCAAGACCCTAAGCTGCGGCGTGTGCAATGGCACGGATGGCAAGCTGATCCACGGTACGTTCAAAAACATGCACGATTACCCCATGCTGCTGGGTCACGAGGGTGTGGGCCGCGTGGTGGAAGTGGGCCGCAACGTCACCAAGTACAAGGTGGGCGACGTGGTGTTGCTGCCCTTTCTCTACGCCCCGCAGGATGGCTACTTCAGCGGCTGGGGCGCGTACGCCGAGTACGCTGTCGTCGGGGATGAGGGCGCCTTCGCCAGAGCCGGGCAGGGCGCCGGTACCCCAGGCTATGACGAAGGTTGCTGGGCGCAGAGCATCGTCCGCCCGGATGACGCGGTGGATGCGGCGGGCGCGGCCATGGTCATCACCTTCCGCGAGGTGCTCAGCGCCATGCGCCGCTTCGGCTTCAAACCCAACGAGAACCTGGTGGTCTTTGGCGCGGGCCCGGTAGGCCTGTGCTTCACCCGCTTTGCCAAGCTGCTGGGCATGGGCCCGGTGGTCACGGTGGATATCTTTGACGAAAAGACCGCCCAGGCCGCGCGCCTGGGGGCGGATATTACCATCAACAGCAAAAAGCAGGAAGCGGAGGCGGAGATACGCCGCATCTTCCCAAACGGCGCGGACAACATCGTGGATGCAGTGGGGGTCAACGACCTGCTGAACCAGGCTATGCGCCTGGTGAAATACAATGGCAAAATCTGCGGCTATGGCATTAGCGCCAAGCTGGATATGCAGTTGGATTGGAGCGGCGGCCCCTATAACTGGACGCTGCAATTCGTGCAGTTCCCTTCCAAGTATGAGGAATACCAGGCCCACAGCCAGGTGATGGCGTGGATAAACGCCGGGGTGCTGCACCCCGCGGATTACATATCCGACGTCATCCCCTTCGCGCAGATCACCGCGGCCTTTGACCTGGCGGAAAAACGCCTGCCCGGCACCAAGAAGATCGTCATCGCCTACGAATGACCGCCCACAAGCAACCGAAAGGAGCGACTCCCCCTATGCTACAGCCCCAGCTTTTCGCTGCTCTTCCCCCCTACATCTCTACCCCGGATAGCATGGCCATAGACCGCCACGGCAACCTGGTGCTCTCTTGCCCCAACTACGCGGATGGCCAGCCCGGCGTGGTGGTGCGCTTCGATAAGAGCCGCAAAATCTCCAAATGGTTCGAGGTGCCCGTGCACCCGCAGACCGGCGTCGCCCGCAACATGGGCATTGACTTTGATGCGGATTGGAACCTGTACATCTGCGACAACCAGGGCTGGAGCGGCGCGCCGGAACTGGCCTTTAAGGGCCGCATGCTGAAGGTGACGGTAGACGACGCCGGCAACATACAGGATTGGGCCACGGTGGCCAAGAACATGGAGCACCCCAACGGCGTGCGCGTGCGCGGCAACTACATGTACGTGACCCAGAGCCTCTTATCCAGGGTGCGCCATCCCTCCGGCAAATTGGTGAGCTGTGTATACCGCTTCGGTCTGGATGAGCGGGATGTGGATGTGCCCAACACCCTGGATGATCCCCACATCATCGCCACGTTCGTCACCCAAAACCCCCGGGTGCAATACGGCGCGGATGGCATTGCCTTTGACGCGGCGGGCAACCTGTACGTGGGCAACTTTGGCGACGGGGAACTCTACCGCATCACCTTTAACCCCGACGGCAGCGTGGCCGAAAACAAGCCCTTCGCCAAGGATTCTGATCAGCTTGTCAGCACGGATGGTATGGTGTTTGACGAGGCCGGCAACATGTACATCGCTGATTTTAACGTAAACGCCATCTGCAAGATGTACCCGGATGGGCGGCTGGAGCGTATCGCCCAAAGCCCGGATTGCGACGGATTGGACGGCGGATTGGATCAGCCCGGCGAACCCATCGTGTGGAACGGGCTGATCGTGGCATCCTGCTTTGACCTGGTGACGGATGATACCAAGGTGAACACCGCCCACGAAATGCCCGCTACCCTGGCCATGCTGGCACTGTGAAAGGGGGCTGCCCATGCAATACATACTCGCCCACGACCTGGGTACCAGCGGCAACAAAGCCACTTTGTACGATTTGGATGGCAACCTGGCCTGCAGCGTGGTGCGCGGCTACCCTACTTACTACCCCTTTGACGGTGCGGTAGAGCACGATCCAGACAATTGGTGGCAGGCGGTGTGCGGCTGCACGCACGAACTGCTGGAGAAGAGCGGCATTGCCGCCGGAGATATCGCCTGCGTCAGCTTCAGCGGCATCATGCTGGGCTGCCTGATCGTGGATGAGCACGGCACGCCCCTGCGCAACATGCTGATATGGGCCGACACCCGCAGCGCCAAACAAGAGAAGTGGATGCTGGATCGGGTGGATATGGCCCGCGGCTACCGTATCACCGGGCACCGGCCCAGCGCATCCTACGCAGCGGCTAAGTTGCTGTGGATACGGGACAACGAGCCGGGCCTATACCAAAAAGCCCACAAGATGATACACGCCAAGGATTACGTGGTCTACCGCCTCACCGGCGCCTTTGCCACGGATTATAGCGACGCTTCCAGCACCAACCTGCTGGATATTGAGGCCAGGGCCTGGTCGAAAGAGTTGCTGGAGGCGTGGGATATCCGCGAGAATCTGCTGCCGGATTTGCACGCCTCGGCAGAGGTGGTGGGCCGCGTCACGCCCGCGGCCGCCCATGCCACCGGGCTATCGGCGGGCACGCCCGTGGTCATCGGCGGCGGCGACGGCAGTTGCGCCACCGTGGGCGCAGGTGTGGTGGACGAAGGGGATACCTACAATATCATTGGCTCCTCATCCTGGATATGCCGCGCGGCCAGGGCGCCCTACTTTGATCCCAAGATGCGCACCTTTAACTGGCTGCACCTGGATCCTGCGCTGTTTACCCCCTGCGGCACCATGCAGGCGGCCGGCTATTCCTACAGTTGGTATCGGGATACCCTGTGCGGGCCGGAGGCATTCGCCGCCGATCTGGCGGGCGTCAGCCCTTACCAAATTCTCAACCGCCACACCCGCAAGAGCAAGCCCGGCGCAGGCGGGCTGCTGTACCTGCCCTACCTGCTGGGCGAGCGCAGCCCCCACTGGAATCACGACGCCCGCGGGGCCTTTGTGGGGCTGGGCGTCACCACCACCCGCGAGGATATGACCCGCGCGGTGCTGGAGGGCGTGGGCTACAACCTGAAGATCATTCTGGATGTGCTGGAGGGCCACGCCCCTGTCAGCGCCATCACCATGATAGGCGGCGGGGCCAAGGGGCGCGAATGGCTGCAAATTCTCGCGGATATCTGGGGCAAGCCTCTGCTGGTGCCCCGCTATTTAGAGGAAGCCACCTCCATGGGCGCGGCGGTGGCCGGGGGTGTGGCCATCGGGGCCTACGCGGATTACGGCGCGGCCCGCCGCTACAACAAAATTGTGGATGAGGTACGGCCCAACCCGCAAAACGCGGCGCTGTACGCCCACTTGTACCGAGATTTTTTGCTCACCTACGAGCAGCTCATCCCCGTATACGAAAGGCTGGCGCAAGCCCGTGCCCTGGAGGGGGCCCAGGCCTGATCCACGCCCCTGCGCAAAACCTCAGGGCCATAAATGATTGATACAAATTGATACAATAGGAGGAATCGGCATGTACTTGGAAGAATTGTTTAGCTTAAAGGGCAAGGTGGCCCTGGTCACAGGCGCGGGCCGGGGCATCGGCCAGGTGGTGGCGCTGGGTCTGGCCAAGGCCGGGGCCGCGGTGGCTATTTTTTCGCGCACGGGCGCGGCGCAGACCGCGAAGCAAATTGAGGCCATCGGCGGCAAGGCCTACGACCTGATTGTGGATGTAACGCAGGAGGATCAGGTGGATAGAGGCATCGCCGAGGTGCTGCGCCTGGCCGGCTCTCTGGATATCGTGTTCAACAACGCCGGTGTCTGCCTGCACAAGGATACGCTGGATGCCACCATCGCCGAGTGGAAAGAGGTCATCGACATCAATCTGACCGGCGAATACATCGTGGCCCGCGCCGCGGCAAGGGCCATGATAGCGCAGGGCATCAAGGGCAGCATCATCAACATGGCGTCCATGTCCGGCACGGTGGCCAACATCCCCCAATGGCAGGCTTCCTACAACGCATCCAAGGCCGGCGTCATTCACCTCACCCGCTCGCTGGCGCTGGAGTGGGCGCCCCACGGCATCCGCGTCAACTCTTTAAGCCCCGGTTACATCAACACCCCCATGTCCGTGGATACCCCGCAGGATCTGAAGGACGCCTGGCTGCCGCTGATCCCCCAGCACCGTTTCGGCGAGCCGGAAGAACTGATGCCTGCCGTGCTCTACCTGGCCAGCCCCTGGGCCGGTTACACCACCGGCGCGGATGTGATTGTGGATGGAGGCTACACGGCCTTCTAAACAAATATCAAAGAACGGAGGAAACGGTTTTCTATGAAACAGCAGATTATGACCGCCCCGGGCGTCCTTGCGTTTCGCGATGTGCCCACCCCCCAGCCCGGCCCGGGCCAGGTGCTGGTCAAGATCATGAAGATCGGTGTGTGCGGGTCGGATATCCACGTCTTCCATGGCAAGCACCCCTTCACCAAGTATCCGGTCACCCAGGGTCACGAGGTATCCGGCCAGGTAGAGGCTGTGGGCCAGGGCGTCACCAAGGTGGCTGTGGGCCAAAAGGTGACCATAGAGCCCCAGGTGGTCTGCGGCAAGTGCTATCCCTGCCGGCACGGCAAGTACAACCTCTGCGAGGAACTGAAGGTGATGGGCTTCCAGACCACAGGCACCGCATCCACCTTCTTCGCGGTGGACGAGGGCAAGGTCACCCCCCTCCCCGAAAACATGAGCTATGATCAGGGCGCGATGATAGAGCCCTTGGCCGTGGCCGTGCATGCCGTCAAGCAAGCGGGGGATGTGCGTGGGCTCAAGATCGCCGTGCTGGGCGCGGGGCCTATCGGCAACCTGGTGGCGCAGACCGCCAAGGGCATGGGTGCGGAAGCCGTGCTCATCACCGATATCAGCGACCTGCGGCTGGATTTGGCCAAGAAGTGCGGCATTGATTACGCCGTCAACACCCGCGTTACGGATTTTGGTGAGGCCATGGCAGAAGCCTTCGGCCCGGATAAGGCGGATGTGATCTACGACTGCGCGGGCACGGATATCACCATGGGGCAGGCCATCAAGTACGCGCGCAAAGGTTCTGTCATCATTCTGGTGGCGGTGTTCGCCGGCATGGCCACCGTGGATTTAGCCGTGGCCAACGACCACGAGCTGGATATCAAGAGCACCATGATGTACCGTCACGAGGACTATGTGGATGCCATTGCTCTGGCCGGGGCCGGCAAGATACAGCTGGATCTGCTGATGAGCAAAACCTTCCCTTTTGATCAGTACCTGGCCGCCTATCAGTACATTGACGCCAATCGTGAGACCACCATGAAGGTGCTCATCGACGTGCAGGCGGGCGGCGACCGCTGATACCCCAAGCGGGCCTACCCGCGCCCACATCTTTGTCAACAGCGCAGAGACCGTCGCCCTGCAGGGATAAGTTGTCGCATTGCTAAACGGCGCGATCGCGAGCGGTAAGATGAAAACCAAGGCCGGGCAGGAATTGGTTTAAGGTTGAATCACCATTTGCGCCGGCTGGCTCACATCGTGCAATCCGACGCAAATTATATTAGGAAGGGAATAAACGATATGAGAAGGAAAACAAGGACGGGACTCAGCCGGATTATCGCAATCATCATGGCGCTGCTGTGCGCCGGCCTCGCGCTGACGGGCTGCAGCCGCGCCGCTGCCGAGGCGTTTGCTGGCAGCGCGCCGGTAAGCAATGCGGGCGGCACCTGGGCTATCTACTGGTATCTGTGCGGCAGCGACTTAGAGTCGAACGGCGGCTTCGCCACGACAGATTTGGAAGAAATGACCTCCGTGGACTTGCCGGACAATGTTCAGGTGGTCGTGCAGACCGGCGGCGCGAACGAATGGCAGAATAATTTTGCCGACGCCGAAACCGCCTCCCGCTTTTTGTACAGCGCGAACGGCTTTGAACGGGTGGACGAACAACCAGCCGCCAACATGGGCGACACCGACACGCTGGCGGATTTCCTCGATTTCTGCCTTAAAAATTACCCCGCGGACAACCAAGCGGTCATTTTGTGGAACCACGGCGGCGGCAGTCTCTCCGGCGTGGCCTTTGACGAGTTATACGACGGAGATTCGCTCTCCCTGACCGAACTGCGGGACGCCTTTTCCGCTGTCAGCGAACCGTCCTTGGAAAATCCGCCCTTTGAACTGGTCGGCTTTGACGCATGCCTGATGGCGACCATTGACACCGCCGCTACGCTGTCCGGCTTCGCGCGGTATATGGTGGCTTCTGAGGAAACCGAGCCTGGGTGTGGCTGGAAGTATGACGGATTTTTGCAGGCCCTGGCGGATAACCCCGGCATGGACGGCGCGCAGCTTGGCGCGGCGATTTGCGATACCTACGTTGAAGGTTGCGCCGAGATTGGGCAGGAAGACGAAATAACCCTTTCCGTCGTCAGCGTTGAGAGAAGCGCCCCGCTTTTGGCTGCGTACTACAATGTAGGGCTGGAATCGCTGCTGGCGTCCTGCATTAACCCGGAATTTTTCAGCGCTCTCGGTCGCGGCGCGCAAGCAGCTGAAAATTACGGCGGCAATACCCGTGACCAAGGCTATACGAACATGGTTGACTTGGGCGATTTCGTGCGCAATACCGCGGAGGAACTGCCTTTGAACTCAAGGTCTGTTTTGGACACGCTCGAGAGTTGCGTGGTGTATAAGGTGGCAGGCCCCTACCGCGCGCAGTCCAGCGGGCTGTCTTGCTATTATCCCTACGACATGGACGAGGAATCCTACAATCAATTCACCCAGGCGTATGGCGACGGCCCTTACGCATACCTCTATGAATATGTAGTGACGGGGCAGCTTTCCAGCGAGGGGGCCGAATACCTCTACGCTATGGCATATCAGGATGTGCCGGATGTCGAAACGCCTGCGGCACCCCAAGTGGAGCAGATGGACGAACTGCCCACCGTCCCCACGCTGAATTCCCTTGATCTTGAGGATTTCCCCGTAACGGTGGATGGCGACGGCTACGCTGTACTGAATTTAGGCGCAGAAACCGCCTCTGTGCTGTCCGGCGTGTATTTCGAGCTTGCCTATATGGATGAGGAAAATGATTTGATCCTGTTGCTGGGTCGGGACAACGACCTTGACATGGATTGGGACAACGGCGTTTTCAAAGACAATTTCCGCGGCGTGTGGGGCACGATAGACGGCGCCCTGGCCTATATGGAAATTACATATGAAGGCGATGATTACAACCTATACTCCGTGCCTATTCTCCTGAACGGCAAAGAATGCAGCCTGCGCGTTTGCTATGATTATGGCGAGGAAGCATGGAAAATACTCGGCGCGCGGCGCGGCTTAGAAGAAAACGGTATGTCGGACAAGAACCTGATCCAGCTCAAGCCCGGCGACGAGATTACGACCTTGCACTACATGCTGACCATATCCGGCGGCGGTGAGGAACCGAAACAGGTTCCGGTCGATACGATAACGGTGACGGCGGACACGTCTTTCGCGGAGGAAGATATGGGCGACGGCAAGTTTGTCATGCTCTTTGAGATGGTGGACGCCCGGAACAATTCCATGTATTCCGATGTGGTGAATATCACGGTCGAAGGCGGCGAGATTCAAGTGGGCGGTGAATAGAGGCGGAAGCCGGTGAAAAACATTTTGCGCGGCGGATATGCGCGCTGATCCTGGCTTTGTGCTACGGATTCTTTCAAGGGCTGACCTACCGGGAAATCGCCAAGTTGGAGGGTGTCTTATCGAACGGTGATCTACTCCGTCGGACAAGCCTTTCACAGGCTCGCACGCTCTGCAAACAAGACGCGTAACGATGGAAGGGGCTGTCAGGGCAGCGAGGGTCGTTTCCAGGAAAAAGAGGCCGCCGCACTGGGAAAAAATCCAGCACGACAGCCTCTTTTCTTATTGCCCGATTGACTGCTTCATTATTTATCCTAGCGTTGTCTGTAAAAACATGTTATAATGAATAAAATTAAGTTCGACCCCCCGCCAAAAGGAGCTCGCGCCCATGCATTTAGGCTTGTTTTCGTTCTCATTGATCGCTTTTTCGGTCAACCTATATTTCTTAGGGCTGCTGTGGTTTGCCGATAAGCACACCAAAGAAATTCGTAGCCTGCTGGTGATGGGTATCGCCACCTGCTATTGGACAATGTTTGACAGCATCGCGGTCATCGCCCAGCCCTACGCCTACGGCTACCTGTACATCCTGCGCTCTGTGACGCTGGTGATCGCGCCCTACAGTTTTCTCTTCTACGTGCTGCACTTTACAGGTTCGCATCTGGCGCACAGCAAAGCGCTGCGTGGGGCGGCCTTCACCGCGATAGGCGTGGATGTACTGCTGTTGCTGACCAACCCCCTGCATCGCCTGGTGTTCGCCCAAGACGGCTTCCCCCTGCCCACATATGGGCCGCTCTTTACGTTGCATGGCGCCGTGGCCTACGTAGCGGTGGCGGGCGCGGTATTTTTGCTGTTGCGCTATACGGTGCGCGAAAAACCTCCAGTGTGGTTCACCGCAACGTGGCTGGTATCGTGCATGGTGCCCATCGTACTCAACGTGCTCTTTACCATGCACATCATCAGCCTCGAGCAGGATGTGGCGCCCTTCGGTTTCGCGTTGGCCTTCATGGTGTTCGCCTTCTACTGCTACCGCTCGCGTTTAAACAACCTGCACGCCGCCGCGCTTAGCAGCGTGTTCGAGATCTACAAGGATGCGGTGGTGCTGGCCAACGCCCGTGGCACGCTGCTGGATTGCAACAAGACATTTCAAGAATTTTTCCCCGATTGCCGTTTACAGCTCCGCAAAAACACCTTGGCGGATTTGACGGCGTACCTGCTCAGCCGCGTGGTGGATGCTGCGGCCTGCACCCACATTGATGCCCTGGCGCGACTGGATGCGGATTTTGCCGGGGGCGAGTGTGCCGTGCGCGGGGCGGATGGCACGCGGCGCACGCTGGCTGTCAGCCGCCAGGGCGTGTACACCCGCAAAGGCGGGGCGTTGGGCTGGCTGATCATTCTCTCGGATATCAGCGTTTACCGCACCATGATCCAGGAGATCAACGAGCAAAACGTGCGCCTGCAAGAACTGCGGCAGTTGGCCGAATCCGCATCCCAGGCCAAGAGCAGCTTTTTGGCGAACATGAGCCACGAGATGCGCACGCCCCTCAACGCCATCATCGGTCTGGGCGACATCCTGTTGCGGCGCGATCTGGATGCGGATACGCGGGATGGACTGACGAAAATCTACGAATCCGGTCGGGGGTTGCTTGGTATCATCAACGATGTGTTGGATATATCCAAGATAGAATCCGGCAAGATGGATCTGACGCCCGTGCCCTATGACGTGGCGGATTTTATCAGCAAAAGCGTCAATCTGAACATGGTGCACATGGGCGAAAAAACGCTGGCGCTGAAGCTGTGGGTAGATCCGGATACGCCGCGCCGCCTGATAGGCGACGAACTGCGCATGCGGCAGATTTTGAACAACTTGCTCAGCAACGCCATCAAGTACACCCTCATCGGCGAGGTGTCGCTCACCGTGGTATGCGAGCGGCTGGCCGAGGGCGTGTATCTGCGCTTGATCGTGCGGGATACAGGCATCGGCATACGGCCCGAAGATATTGACAGCATGTTTTCAGAATATCGCCGGGCGGGTACGAGCGTCGCCCGCAAAATAGAGGGCACGGGCCTGGGTCTGCCCATCTGCCGCCGTCTGGCCGAGATGATGGGCGGTGGGGTGACGGTGCAGAGCACCTATGGCAAAGGCAGCGAATTCACCGCCACGGTTTTGCAGCAGGTAGCGGATGCCGAGCCGCTGGGCGAGCAGACCGCTCGGGCGCTGGGTGCGTTTCGCTACGCCGCACAGTCATCCGTGGATGCCCGGGCGCTGGATCATACCGTGCTGCCGCCCGCCCGCGTGCTGGTGGTGGATGATTTGGAGATCAACCTGGAGGTGGCCAAGGGCGTGCTCGAACCCTACGGCCTGGTGGTGGACTGTGTGGACGGCGGCGAGGAAGCCGTGGAAAAGGTGAGCGTGGGCGCGCCTGAGTACGACCTGATCTTGATGGATCATATGATGCCGGGCATGGATGGTATTGAGGCCGTGCGCGTCATCCGCGAAGAGATCGGCACGGATTACGCCCGGCGGGTACCCATCATAGCCCTGACGGCCAACGCCTTGGCAGGCAACGCAGAGATGTTCAAAAGCAAGGGATTTCAAGGCTTTCTGGCCAAACCCATTGACCTGCGCAAGCTGGATGCGCTGCTCAAACGCTGGCTGGTGGAAGAGAAGCTATAGGCGCCTAAGCGCCCCGTACACCCATAAAAAACCCTTAAGCGAGCACAGGAGCGCCGCGCCCTGCGCCCATAGCCCCGGTGAACCGGCGGCCATGGCCATACGGGCTATGCTTTTTTTGTGCGCCCCGGTAAAGGCCAGGGCCTGCTGCCGCACAGCCCCTTTCAGGCCATAGGCCGCGATGTTCTTGGGGATGGATAGGGCGATGGCCGCCGCCCGGCGGCGGAGGGCGGCCTGCCCCGGTGTAAGGCGCGGCCGGGCGGCCAGGGCGGTCAACGCCTGCGCCACGCGCCACTGGTGCCCGCACCAGTCCGCATCCCTGGCAAAACCATCCATGATGCTACCGGGGCGGCGGCGATAACGGTAAAACAGCACATCCGTCACCCGCGCACGCTCAGCCAGCAGCAGAGCCGGGCCGCTGAACAGCTCATCCTCAAAGCGCAGGCCGGGAACCATGCGCAGATTGTGCGCACGCAAAAACATTCGCCGGTACAGGCGTATGACAGTCATGGGCTCGAACGCACCGGCGCGGCACTGGGCAGCCAGGCACGCATCCCCAGGCAAAACCTCCGTGGGCTCGGGCAGGCGCGGGCGGGGCAGATCACGCCCTGTCGCATGCTCAAAAGACCGCCAGGCCCCCTGCAGCACATCCAAACGTTCTGCCTGGGCCTGGCGCGCCAAGGACAGCGCGGCATCCGGCAGCAGCACGTCATCTCCATCCAAAAAAAGCAGGTAGTCGCCCTGCGCGGCGGCGATGCCCGTATTGCGGGCGGCGGAAAGCCCCAGATTTTTCGCGTGGCGCAGCACGCGCGCATGGGGATACCGCGCAGCATACGCTTGCGCAATGGCCGCGCTTTCATCGTCGCTTGCGTCGTCAACGCACAGTATCTCCGCCTCGTCCACGGGCAGGGCGCAGGCGCTGTTCAAGCAAGGGCGCAAATAGGCCGCCACCCGGTACATGGGCACAATCACGCTCAGCAGCATACCGCTCCCCCCTTGTACACGCGCGGCGAATGTGCGATAATAAACAATTAGGGTAAGTATAGCATGTTCGCACGCGGTTGTGAAGGCAGAGGTGACGGGATGTTGAGCGTGGCGGTCATAGGCCGCAACGAGGCAAGGGGCCTGGGGGCGTGCCTGGCCTCCGTAGACGAGGCGTTGAAGGGATTGGACCACGAAGTGTTGTACGTGGATTCCGGCTCTACAGATGCCTCTATGGCCATTGCGCTCGCCGCCGGGGCGCGCTGCTACCGCCTGTGCACGCGCCACCCCACGGCAGGCCTGGGCCGCCGCGTGGGCGCGCTGGAGGCGCGCGGGGAGCACATCCTGTTTCTGGATGGCGACATGCTGCTCTCGGCCGGTTTCGCCCAAGACGCGCTCGCGGAGATGTCTCAAAGTGGCTGGGACGGGGCTGTGGGTGTACGCAGGGATCTCTACGAGCGAAACGGTGTGCTCGATGAGGCGCATCCGCATGATGTGGGCCCTGTGGTTTTGTGCGAAGCGTCTTCCTTTGGCGGTGCGGTGCTGCTGCGCCGGGAGGCGCTGCTGACCGCGGGCAACTGGGCTGCCGGGGTCATTGCCCGTGAGGAGGATGAGCTGTATGCTCGCCTGCTCAGCAGCGGCGCGCGCGTGGTGAGTTTGCCCGTGCCCATGGCCACGCACATCGACCGCGTGCGGGATAACCGCGGCCTGTGGACGCTGCTCACAAGCCCCCGGCGGCTGGGTTTGGGTCAGGCCATCCGCCATGCGTTTCGGGCCCGTAGCCTGGTTGCGCTGCTGCCGCGTGTGTGGGAAAGCCTGGCCTGCTGGCTCGCGGATGCGCTGTGCCTGGTTGCGCTGTGCATCTGGGGCGGGGCAGCGTTCTCGCCCGCGGTGTTGGCGCAGGCCTCGCAACTGCTGTGGTTTCGCTTTGCGCCCCAGGGCATGCGCGGCTATGCCGCGCAAAAGCTGCTGTTCTTCGCCCTGCCCGCGGGTTTTTTTGCCCTTCGCACTCCGGATGAAGCCTACGAGGCGGTGACCCCATGAACCAAGCGCGCCCCTTGGTATCCCTGCTGGTGGTGGCCTACCAGGCCGCCGCCTGCCTGCCCGATCTGCTGGCAGACCTGCGCGCGCAGGATTACCCGGCGGAGGCACTGGAGGCTGTGCTGGTGGATGGCCTTTCGCCCGACGGCACCAAGGCCCTCATGCTGCGCTTTGCCGCCACCGCCCCCATGCCCGTGCGGGTGCTGGATAACCCCGGCCGCAGCCTGGCCTGCGGCTGCAATGTGGCACTGGCGGCCAGCCGCGGGGATCTACTGGTGCGGCTGGATGCCCACGCGCGCATCCCATCAGACTTCATCACGCGCAATGTGGAGGCCATGACCCCAGATCGGGATATTGTAGGCGGGAAAGTGGAGGCTTTCTCGCCCCATACGCCCTGGGAGGCCGTGCTGGTGGCGCTGGATACTTCCCGCTTTGCCGGGGGCGCGGCAGCCTTCCGCAACGCTGGCAGGCTGCGGGCCGTGGATACGCTTGCCTACGCTATG
>JAITTS010000178.1 GCA_031286995.1 Oscillospiraceae bacterium | reverse complement strand
CTTCGACCGCCCCCGTATCGACATCCTCGGGATAGATGCCGAGCGTGAGCGTCGTGCCCGCCGCCAGTGCCGCGGATGCGGTGAGGCACAGGGCGAGGCTGAGAGCCAGAGCCAGCAATTTCTTCATGGGTTTCCCTCCTTGTGATGTTCTCCCTATCAGGGAAAGTTTTACGTTCAACCTGCGCTTAAAATAGCATAGGTGATGCAATTTGTCAACAAAATTTAACGTGCAACTTACAAAAAATTTTTAAGTTTCTTTTGAGAATTGATTGCATTTTCTCCACCGTATGCTATACTGATACAGGTTCCTCCCTGTTTTCACCAACATGCTGGCAAGGCCGGAGGTGCGGCGTTTGGCTACAATCAAAGATATCGCGCGGGCAGTCGGCGTCAGCCCGACCACGGTCTCCAACGTCATCCACGGGAACGCCGGGCGCGTCTCCGCTGAAACCGTGCGCCGCATCAACGAGGCCATCGGGCGGATGAACTATGTGCCCAACCTTTCGGCGCGCGCGCTGGTGAGCAACTCCTCGCGCATCGTCGGCGTCATCAACCACCTGGTGCCGGTGGAGAGCGGCGGTTTTTTTCAGGATCCTTTCCACGGCGCGTTGCTGGCGGGCATCGACCTGGCGCTGCGCGAGCGGGATTACTATTTAATGGTGCGCACCATCAACACCGTACCGGAACTGACGAACCTGGTGACGCACTGGAACTTGGATGGGCTGATCCTCACCGGCCTCTTTCCGCAGGATTTTTATCAGAGCCTGCTGCGCCAGCCCTGCCCGTTTCTGCTGATTGACAGCTACATCAACAACCCCAAGGTGCTTCAAATCCGCCTGGAGGATCGGCAGGGCGGTTACCTGGCCACACGCCACCTGCTTGAGAACGGCCATCGCGACATCCTGTTTTGCAGCCCGACCATCCGCGAGGGGGGCGTCGTCTCCGAGCGCTACTACGGCTACAAGCAGGCCCTGGCCGAATACGGCATTGAGCGCCGCCCCGAAAACATTTACGAGGGCGAAATCGGCATCGCGCAGGCGACCGCGCTGGGGCGCCGCCTGGCCGGGCGGGGCGGCTTTACCGCCATCTTCGCCACTGCGGATATTCTGGCCGCCGGATTGATATCCGGCCTGAACGCGGGCGGGCTGCGGGTGCCCGAGGATGTTTCCATCGTCGGCTTTGACGACCTGAACATCAGCCAGCTCACCAGCCCGCACCTGACCACCATCCACCAGGATGTGGTGGAAAAAGGCATGACCGCCGTGCGGACGCTGCTATCCGCCATCGCACGGGAGGCATTCCCCGCGCCCATCACCTTCCCCGTGCGGCTGATTGAGCGGCAGAGCGTGGCCAAGCGGCAAGGGGCGTAAGCGCGGCCGGTTTGGTTGCCGGCTTGCATTCCGCGCTTTCCATCAGTATAATAGAACCCTAACCCCATCCCTTACGCCAAAGCGTGACGGGGATGCAGTTTGGTGTCGGCGAAAGGATGTGCCCCATGGCCAAGGAAAAGCAGCAGGAGTTTGTGCAGCACCTCACCCCCAGGGATGAGGACTTCTCCCAGTGGTACACCGACGTGGTGCTCAAGTGCGACCTGATGGATTACACCCCCGTGCGCGGCTGTATGGCCATCAAACCCTACGGCTACGGCATATGGGAGCTGATGCAGCAGGAGATGGACGCGCGCTTTAAGGCCACGGGGCACAAGAACGTATCCATGCCCATGTTGATCCCCGAAAGCCTGCTGCTCAAAGAGGCCGATCATGTGGAGGGTTTCGCGCCCGAGGTGGCCTGGGTGACCCAGGGCGGCGGGGAAGAGCTGACCGAGCGCCTGGCCATCCGCCCAACCAGCGAGACCATCTTCTGCACCATGTACGCCAAGTGGGCGCAATCCTGGCGCGACCTGCCCATGAAGTACAACCAGTGGTGTTCTGTGCTGCGGTGGGAAAAGAGCACGCGGCCCTTTTTGCGCACCGCAGAATTTTTGTGGCAAGAGGGGCACACCATCCACGCCACGCCGGAGGAAGCCCAGCAGGAGACGCTGGCCATGCTGGATGTGTACCGGGAGTTTTGCGAGAACGTGCTGGCCATACCCGTTTACAGCGGCCAAAAAAGCGACAAAGAGAAGTTTGCCGGCGCCCGCGCCACCTACTCCGTAGAGGCTATGATGCAGGATGGCAAAGCCCTGCAGACCGGCACCAGCCACAACTTTGGCACCAATTTCTCCGAACCGTTCCAAATACAGTTCTTGGACAAGGATGGCGCGCTGAAGTACGCGCACGAGACATCCTGGGGCACATCCACGCGCATGATCGGCGCGGTGATCATGACCCATGGGGATGAGCGCGGGCTGAAGCTGCCGCCCAGGATAGCGCCCATTCAGGTGGTGATCGTGCCCATCGCGGCCCACAAGGGCGGCGTGCTGGAGGCCTGCGCCGAGATTGCCGGCGGGCTGAAGGCCGCGGGCATCCGCGTGGAGGTGGATGACCGGGATACCTACTCTGCGGGCTACAAGTTTAACGACTGGGAAATGAAGGGTGTGCCCCTGCGCCTGGAGGTAGGCCCCCGCGACCTGGAGGCCCGGCAGGTGACCGCCGTGCGCCGCGACAGCTTTGAAAAAGCCCCCCTGGCCCTGGATGGCCTGCCGCAGCGCATACAGGCCCTGCTGGCGGAGGTACAGCGCAGCCTTTATGAAATCGCCCTGGCGTTTCAGCAAGCCCACACCGCGGTGGCACGCGATATGCGGGAGCTGGCCGCCCAGGTGAACGGCGGCTACGCCAAAGCCATGTGGTGCGGCGAGCGCGCCTGTGAGGATGCCATTAAAGAACAGCTCGGCGCCACCAGCCGCAACATGCCCTTTGACCAGACCCCCGTGGGCGACGCCTGCGTGTGCTGCGGCAAAAAAGCCGATATTGTGATGTACTTCGCAAAGGCGTACTGAACCGCGATCTCAGCGGCATGTGACCAAATGTCCCCCTTCACGCTTGGCGTTCGAAGGTGGGGCATTTGTAAATAACAGTAATTTTGTGCACTACATCCAGTCCGCCGCGCCGTCGCCGGGCTGGGGTTGATGCGCGGTCGCCTGGGTTCCATGAACCGACGCTTTTACCCCCGCACCAGCTCCGTCAGCGGGCTGCTCTCTTCTACCTGCACACGGCGTATGTTCGCGCCCAGCTCGCAGAGCTTGCGCTCCAGATGTTCATAACCGCGCTCAATGTAGTGGGTGTTGGCGATTTCCGTCACCCCTTCGGCCATCAGCGCGCCGATCACCAGCGCGGCCCCGGCCCGCAGATCCGTAATGTACACGGATGCGCCGAAGAGCCCCTCCACCCCGTCGATGATGGCGGTGCGATCCATCACGCGCACGTTGGCCCCCATGCGCTGCAGTTCCGACAGGTGCCGAAAGCGGTTTTCAAAAATATTTTCGGTCACCATGCTGCTGCCCTTGGCTGTGCACAGCAGCGCGGTCATGGGCTGCTGCAGATCCGTGGGAAAGCCGGGGTACACCTGGGTCTTGATGTTGATCGCCCGGTGCGCGCCGTAGGAGCGCACGCGGATGGCGTCATCCCCCGCGTCGATGCGCGCGCCCATCTCCAGCAGCTTGGCGGCCAGCGAATCCATGTGGGTGGGGATGCAGCCGGTAACAGTCACGTCCCCGTGGGTGGCCGCCGCGGCGATCATCAGCGTGCCGGTCTCAATTTGGTCGGGTATCACGGTGTAGCTGCAGCCCCACAGGCGCTGTACGCCCCGTATACGGATCACATCCGTGCCGGCGCCCTTGACGTGCGCGCCCATGCTGTTGAGAAAATTGGCCACATCCACGATGTGCGGCTCCTTCGCCGCATTGTAGATGACGGTATTGCCCACGGCCCGCGCCGCGGCCAGCATGATGTTGATGGTGCCGCCCACCGTCACCATATCCAAAAAGACGTCGCTGCCCTTCAGGGCATCCGCGCGGGCGCGCACCGTGTCGCCCCGGCTATCCACCGTGGCCCCCAGGGCGCGCATGCCCTTGATGTGCTGATCAATGGGGCGCGCGCCGATGACGCAGCCGCCGGGAAAGGGCACCTCTGCCCGGCCCACGCGGCCCAGCAGCGCGCCGATCAGGTAGGATGAGGCGCGCATGCGCTGCGCCAGATGAAACGGCACCGCGTGCCCCCCCACACCCCTGGGATCTATGCGCATCACGCCCTGCTCGTAAACCACACCCGCACCCAGGTGGCGCAGTATCTCCGCCAAGGCGTGCACATCGTCAATATCCGGCAGGTTGTCGATGGTGCACGGCTCGTCGCACAGCAATGCGGCGGGAATAATGGCCACAGCGGTGTTTTTGCCGCCGCTGACGCTGACCACGCCCTCCAAGCGCGTACCACCTATCACCTGCATCTTCTCTACCATGGGCATTTTGGACATACCCCCAAACCTTGCGCCCGCATGACACAATACGCCTAGGCAACGCGCCTGGGCGCGGATACACGCTGTAGTCTGTGGCTGTTGATGCCATCATTATACACGCGGCGCGCGCGCTTGGCAAGCCCGGGTGCGGTCCGCCCAAAAAACATGCGGTAAAAAACGCGTAAAACGCTGGCCTCTCACGCCGCAGCATGGTATAATATAAACATTCACCGCCCTTTGGCGGGCGCGATTTTCGTTGGAGGGCATGGCCATGGATTACGGCAAGGCACCGCAGGAGAGCAACAGCGACTTTGTGGTCATCAAGGCGCTGGAGAGCGGCGTGACCATTATCGGCATGACGCGCGGCAAGGATACGCGCTTTCATCATACCGAAAAGCTGGATGAGGGCGAGGTGATGATCGCCCAGTTTACCGAAAACACATCCGCCATCAAGATACGGGGCCGGGCGCAAATACTCACCTGCCACGGCAGCGTGACATCCGGCAAGGCGTAAGCGTACTGTACTGACGATGGATCAAAAAGAGCGGAGAGAAGAGCAATGGGCAATCCAATCAAACGCATCGGCATCCTTACATCCGGCGGGGATGCGCCGGGCATGAACGCGGCGGTGGTATCCGTGGCCCGCAGCGCGGCGCTGTACGGGGTTTCCCTGGTGGGCATTAAGCGCGGCTACAATGGCCTGCTGCGTCGCAGCGCGCAGTTGGCCGATGATGCGGTAGAGCTGGATTTGGACACCGTGCTGGATATCGCCGACCAGCCCGGCACCTACCTGCGCACCGCCCGGTGTGAAGAATTTTTAGACCCCGCCTGGCGTGCCAAAGCCGCCCAGCATGTCCGCGATATGGGCATAGAGGGGCTGGTGATCATCGGCGGCGACGGCAGCTACCAGGGCGCCATGCGCCTGTGCGAGCTGGGCGTGCCCTGCGTGGGCATACCCGGCACCATTGACAACGACCTGGCCTACACCGAAATGACGCTGGGCTACGACACCGCGGTCAATGTGTGTGTGGATGCCATACGCGCCATACGGGCCACATCCCGTTCCCACGACAGACCCGCCGTGGTGGAGGTGATGGGCCGCAATTGCGGGGATATTGCGCTGAAAGCCGCGGTCAGCACCGGCGCGGAGATCGTGATCGTGCCCGAGGTGCCCTGGCACATAGACGACGTGGCCGATAGGTTAAACCGGCTGATCGCCCGGGGCAACAACCGCGTCACCGTGGTGGTGGCCGAGGGCGCGTACGCCAGCATGGCCCCCTTTGATGTGTACGGTTTTCTCACCGCACGCGGCAAGCAATGCTACCCGGGCGAGGGCATATCCGCCCTGCGCCTGGCATCCATACTCAAGCGCAAGTGCGGCATGGTAGAGGCCCGATCCACCGTGCTGGGCTACGTACAGCGCGGGCAGCAGCCCGCCGCCTACGATTCCGCCTTCGCGTTTGAGGCGGGCAACCTGGCCGTGCGCCTGCTGCTGGCTGGTGACAGCAACCGCGTGGTGGGCATACGGGATGGCCGCATCTTCCACATGGATATCACCCAGGCCCTGGCCGAAAGGCGGGCTTTTCACCGCGAGCTGTACGACCTGGTCAACGAGCTGTAGCGTATGGAGGGCAATCCCCCGCGAAAAAACGAGCTGCTGACCCTGGCCGTGGAGAACCTGGGGCTGGATGCGATGGGTGTGTGCCGCTGGGGCGATGCGCGGCTGGCTGTGTTTGTGCCAGGCGCTCTGCCGGGCGAGCGCGTGCTCGCCCGCGTGGTCAAAGTGGAAAAACGCCATGCCTTCGGGCGGCTGGAGCGGGTGCTGGCGCCCTCGCCCCTGCGGCAGGCGCCTCCCTGCCCGGTATACGGGCGGTGCGGCGGCTGCGCGGCCCAGCACATGGCCTATCAGGCCACACTGGATTATAAGCGCGGCCAGGTGCGCGATTGCCTGGCGCGCATCGGCGGCATCCACATCCCTGTGCCCCCGGTGCTGGGCATGGCCGAACCCTGGCACTACCGCAACAAGGGCGCCTTCCCCGTCTCAGGCACGGCGGATAACCCCCAAATCGGCTTTTACGCCCCGCGTACCCACCGCGTGGTGGATGCCCCCTGCGGCTGTATGGTACAACGCCCACAGGCCAACGCCGTCACAGCCTCTGCGCGCGCTTGGATATCCGCACACCGCGTGCCCCCTTACAATGAGGATGCGCACACCGGCGCCTTGCGCCACATTGTCACCCGCACCACCCAGGCCGGGCAGACCATGGCCGTGCTGGTGACGCGCACAGGCGCGCTGCCTTATGCCGAAGCGCTCCTGGAGGCCCTGCGGCGGGATGTGCCCGGCCTGGTATCCCTGCAGCACAGCGTGCACGCCGCCCCTGGCAATGCCATACTGGGGGATGAACCGCGCGTACTCTGGGGATCACAAGCGCTGGAGGATACGCTGTGCGGCCTGCGCTTCCGCGTATCGGCCCGCTCCTTTTTTCAAGTCAATCCGGCCCAGACCGAGGCGCTCTACGCCCAAGTATTGGCCTATGCCGATCTCAAGCCGGATGAGCTGGCCGTGGATGCCTACTGCGGCGCGGGCGCCATCTCACTGCTGCTGGCCGGGCGGGCGCGGCGCGTCATTGGCATTGAGTGCGTGGCGGATGCCGTGGCCGACGCCCGGTACAACGCGCAAACCAACGGCATAGGGAACGCGGAATTTCTCTGCGCCCAGGCGGAGGAAGCCTTGCCGGGTCTGGTGGCCCAGGGCCTGCGGCCCCATGTGGTGGTGGTCGATCCTCCGCGCAAAGGCTGCGACGAGGCGCTGCTGCGCGCTGTGTGCCAGGCCGCGCCCGACCGGGTGGTCTACGTATCCTGCAATCCCGCCACCCTGGCCAGAGATGCGGCCCTGTTGGTATCGGGCGGCTACCGGGCCGCGGCCGTGCAGTGCGTGGATATGTTCTGCTGGGCGGGGGATGTGGAGAGCGTGATGCTCCTGCGGCGGAATGATGAGGATACCCAATAAAGAAATGAAACCAAAGATACCGCGCCTTCCGCAGCTGCTGATACGCTACCGTGCCTGGATGGCGCGTCTGTCTGTTGGGCGGCATTGCATCCTGCGCGTATACGCCCAAAGCCGGCCCGTTGTCTGGTGCCAGCGGACGATGCGCGAACCATGCAATCATGCCGAAAAACCGTGGGTTTTCATCCCCCACGGCAACAAAAAAATGTATCCATGGGGCGAGGCATGCGATCTCGCCATGAAAGAGGAGTAAGATTAACGCGATGTGGAAAATCTTAACGAAAAGCATAAGAGAGTATAAAAAACCATCCGTTCTGGCGCCAGCCTTCGTATCGATGGAAGTTGTGATTGAGTGCATCATTCCCTTTATCACCGCGCAGCTTGTGAACCAGATCAAAGCAGGCTGCGGTGTGGATACCATTTTGAAGTACGGACTGCTGCTGCTTGCCATGGCGGGTTTTTCGCTCTTATTCGGCAGGCTTTCGGGCACGGCCTGCGCCACGGCGGCAAGCGGCTTCGCGCGCAATCTCAGGAGGGATATGTTTCATAGTATTCAATCCTTTTCCTTTGAAAACATCGACAGGTTTCCTCCATCCTCGCTTGTAACAAGGCTGACGACCGATGTGACCAATGTGCAGATGGCGTATATGATGATCATTCGCGTAGCCATCAGAAGCCCGCTGATGCTCATCTTCGCCGTGATCATGGCCTTCATCATGGGCGGCAGGCTTGCGCTTATCTTCGCCTTCGCGATACCGTTTCTCGGCACGGGCCTGTACCTTATCATCCGCAAGGCGTTCCCAATCTTTAAAAGGGTATTTCGTAAGTATGACGCGCTCAACAGATCCATTCAAGAGAATATACAAGGTATCCGTGTGGTAAAATCCTTCGTGCGCGAGGCATATGAAAAGCAAAAGTTTGAAAAAGCCGCAGAGGATGTGCGTATGGAATTCACCGCGGCCGAAAAAATACTCGCCTTTAGCAGCCCCATCATGCAGTTCTGCCTGTACATAAACATGGTGCTCATTTTGACCTTCGGCGCGTATACAATCATCTCCACACAAGGGCTTCATTTTAATGTGGGCCAGCTTTCCTCTCTCATGGTTTACAGTTTTCAGACGCTGGTGAGCCTCATGATGCTTTCGATGGTCTTCGTGATGATCACCATCGCAAACGAATCCGCACACCGCATCGCGGAGGTTCTTCAAGAAAAGAGCACGCTGGTCAACCCCGAAAATCCAGTTTATGATGTAAAGGACGGCTCCGTCGATTTTTCCGGCGTGAGCTTCCGGTATTCCGAAAAGGCGGAACGTATGGCGCTTGAACATATTGATCTTCACATTCGATCCGGCGAAACCATCGGCATTTTAGGTGGCACCGGTTCATCAAAAACATCGCTCGTCCAACTTATCCCGCGCCTATATGACGCCACGGAAGGCGTGGTCAAAGTAGGCGGGCTGGGTGTGCAGGCCTATGACATATCGGCGCTGCGCAACCAAGTCTCCATGGTGCTGCAGAACAACCTCTTGTTTTCCGGCACAATAAAAGAAAACCTGCGCTGGGGCAACCCACTGGCAACTGACGAAGAAATGCGGGAGGCATGCAGGCTTGCACAGGCGGATGACTTTATTGCGCAGTTCCCCGATGGCTATGATACGCACATCGAGCAGGGCGGCACCAATATCTCGGGCGGGCAAAAGCAGCGCCTGTGCATCGCCCGGGCGCTCTTGAAGAAGCCAAAAATTCTCATTTTGGATGATTCCACGAGCGCCGTGGATACGCATACCGATGCGAAGATCAGAAAAGCGTTCCGCGATTATATCCCCGATACCACAAAGATTGTCATTGCGCAGCGCGTCGCCTCCGTGCAAGACGCCGACCGCATTGTGCTGATGGATAAAGGCGGCATCGTCGCTGTGGGCACGCACGAGGAACTTCTGGAAAAGAGCGAAATCTATCGCGAGGTGTACGAATCTCAGAACAAGGCGGGTGGGCGGCAATGAAGCGCGGCATGTATAAAAAGGGCACAGCCAAGCGGCTTTTAAAGACGTTGTTTCAATTTCATCCGGTGGCGCTGCCGCTAATTACTCTATGTATCGTGTTCACGGCGGCGGTTTCCTCTATGCCCTCCATCTTCATGCAGAATATCATCGCAGTGCTTGAGCAGAACCAGGGCGGTGATTGGGCGCACGTCGGCTCGCAGATCTTGCGGCTGGTCTCGATTCTAGCGGTTCTGTACATGGTTTCGCTCGCCTCGTCGCTTGTGTATAACCGTGCGATGGCGGTCATCACACAGGCCTCTCTAAAAAAGATGCGCGAAAAGCTTTTTAATAAAATGGAAGGGTTGCCTGTCCGTTATTTTGATACGCACCCTCACGGCGATATCATGAGCCATTACACCAATGATATCGACACGCTCAGGCAGTTCATCTCCCAGAGCATGCCGCAGCTTTTGATTTCAGCCATCACGATACTCACACTTTTTAGCATCATGATCTATTACAGTGTATGGATGGCTGGTGTGGTGCTTGGCGGTGTGGCATTTATGCTGCTTGTGATAAGAAAGGTAGGCGGCAACTCCGCGAAGTATTTTATCCGCCAGCAGCGCTCCCTTGGCAAGGCCGAGGGATACATTGAAGAGATGATGAACGGGCAAAAGGTTATCAAGGTATTCTGCCACGAGGAGGAAACGAAGGCGGGCTTTGACGCAGTCAATGACGATTTGTTTCATAATTCGGAGCAAGCCAACACATTCGCCAACATCCTTGCCCCCATTCTCATGAACATCGGCAACCTCATCTACGTGGCAGTCGCGATGGCCGGCGGGATATTTCTTCTTACCAAAGCGCACAATCTGAGCATTTCCGGGCTCGTTTTCAGCATCAGCGTCGTGGTGCCATTTTTGAACATAACACGCCAGTTTTGCGGGAACATCAACCAGGTATCCCAACAGTTGAACGCGGTGATCATGGGGCTTGCGGGCGCGGATCGTATTTTCGCGGTGCTCGACGAAGCATCAGAAGAGGACGCCGGCCACATCATGCTCGTTAACTCAAAGGAGGAAAACGGCGCGCTTGTGGAATGCGCGGAGCGTACGGAGCTATGGGCATGGAAGGAGCCGCTGCCGGATGGCACGGCGCGATATACGAGGCTTGCGGGCGACGTGCGTCTGCGAGAAGTGAATTTTCATTACGCGGAAGATAAGTCGGTGCTCCATCATATTACCCTGTTTGCGGAACCGGGCCAGAAGGTAGCGTTCGTGGGGGCGACGGGTGCCGGCAAGACCACGATCACGAACCTTTTAAACCGTTTTTACGATATTGCCGATGGCGAAATATCTTATGATGGTATCAACATCAACAAAATCAAAAAATCCGATCTGCGCCGCGCCATAGGTCTCGTGCTTCAGGATACGAACCTGTTCACCGGCACCGTGATAGACAACATTCGCTATGGCAGGCTAGACGCTACAGACGCTGAATGTGAGACGGCGGCCAAACTTGCGGGCGCGCATGACTTTATCACAAGGCTTCCCGAAGGATATCGTACCCTGCTTTTGAGCAACGGCAGCAACCTCTCGCAGGGGCAACGGCAGCTCATCGCCATCGCGCGCGCGGCGGTCGCCGATCCGCCGGTCATGATCCTGGATGAGGCGACCTCATCCATCGATACGCACACCGAGGCCATTGTGCAGCGCGGGATGGACGACCTTATGAAGGGGCGCACGGTGTTTGTGATCGCGCACCGCCTTTCGACAGTGCAAAATTCCGATGTCATCATGGTGCTTGAACGCGGTGAAATCATAGAACGCGGTAGCCACGCGCACCTGATTGAGGAAAAGGGAAAGTACTATCAGCTTTATACCGGCGCATTTGAACTGGAGTGACCGTCTGCGAGTGAACCTGAATATGTGGATTTTAGGGACGCATGAACATGTATGCTGATTGAGCGCAAACAAATAAAAAAAGCGCCGCCGCCGTATTCTTTGGCGGTGGCCGCGTTGTTTTGGATGAAGAGGCTTGCGATGGAAAGAGGATGGCGCAGGGTAAAGCGGGTTTTCTATCCGTTTGGATCAATCAGCAGGAGGCCCGGCGGCGCTGCGCTAAGCGGCGAGAGCGCAAGCATCCGTAAAGATGCCCGCTACAATCGCAAGAAACGGGGTTGATTTAGCGCTTTGCGCGCCGCCTGTCCGCAAGCATGTTCCACACCAGCCCGGCGAAGATCAGCGCGCAGCCGAGCGCCTTCAGGGGTGTCAAGGGTTTGCCCGCGGATGCATCCAGCGCCATGCCCATCAGTACCTGGCCGCCAAAGAGCAGAATGGTGACGTACACCACCGGTACCCGCGGGATGGCCGCGCTGGTAACGGCCACCACCGCCACGCCCAGAACCCCGCCCGAGAACAGCCAGGGCGACAGCCCGCCCAAGCCGGGCAGGGCCAGGCCCCCGGCCAGCAGGATGCAGACCAGGCTGGTGACAAGCCCGGTGATGTAGTTGACCAATGTGCTGGGAAAGACCCCTATCCGCGTGCCCAGCCCTGCGTTGAACGTGGCGTTGAGCGAAAGCGAAAGCCCCGTCAACAGCGCGAGGCCCACGTAAGGCAGCGCGCCGGGATCCATGGGCGCCGCACCGGCATCCCCCAGGGTCATGGCCACAAGGCCCAGGGCCATCAGCCCGAAGCCTGCCAGCTTGATGCGGAGAAAGGGGTAGCGGCGCATGCCGAAGAGCCCCCAATGATCGATGACGCTGGAGCACAGAAGCTGGCCCACCACGCACAGCGCCAGCATCAGCGCCGCGCCCAAGGGCGCGTAGCACACGTTGTTGAGCAGCGTGGTGGCCACCCCCACCACGCCGCCGGTGTATAGATACCAGGGCATGCCCGGCGCGCGCAGGGTAAAACGTTTGTGCCGGATGAGCAGTGTCAGTGAGATGGCGCACAGGCCACAGATGTGGATGATCACCAGGCCGGGCCACAGGCCCACGCCATCGGTCAGCAGGCCGTTGGCTGTCACCATCACAGCGATCAACGCACCCGCGAACAGGGTAAGGGTTTCGTAAAGCATCGGGTACATCGCATCCTTCTGCCGCTTCGCCCGGGCAATGAGCTCGGGCGTTTTCTATTGGTACAGTATAGCATACGGTGCGCAAAGTGACTACCCCGATCCGCATGCGGCGGTATTGCGAAAGTTATGATAATGTGATATAATGTTCTTGTGTGGAGGGTGTTGTATGAAATGTAAAAGATGCGGCGG
>JAITTS010000162.1 GCA_031286995.1 Oscillospiraceae bacterium | reverse complement strand
ATTGACCGCGCCATGGGGCAGCGGCTCTACGCCGCCCGGCAGAAGTGGGAGCGCGAGCACCGCCCGGTGCAGGACTTCGCCCGGCGCATGCGCGCCTTTTTCCCAGGCATGGATGAGGCGCAAATCTACGACCGGTTGGTGAGCGAGCACGCGGCGGCACTGACCCGCGAGCAAGGCATCCCATCCGAGGCAGCGCTGGAACTGGTACAGGCCAGGCTGGCGCGCGAGACAGGGCATGCCGAGGCGTGGTGGGTTTCCGCAGCGCAGGCGTACCCAGAGGCGGACGCGCCACAGGACGCCAGGGCGCAACTGGTGCGCCAGGCGGAGGAGATACTGGACATCTACGGTGTGAACATGGTGGATGTGCTGCAGGGAGACCCCAGCCTGCTGGCCCGCGTGGCCGCGGGTGATCTGGACATGCGCCAGGCTCACGCCGTCTACCTGCGGGGCCGCGCGCCGCGCGCATACGCTCCGCCCCTGGTACGAAACGGCGGACGCGGCGCAGGCACGGATGTGGAGAAATTATCCGCTCAGGATATGCACGGCATCCGCGAGCGATTGGCCCGAGGGGAGACCGTAGCACTGGATTGACGGAAGAGCGCGGATTGCCCCGCCACAGCCAAACATAAAAGAGTGGCTTTTGGGTGGCGCGGGGACAGGCATCCGCACAGAGACAAGGAACAGACGGAAACATGATTGACAGAAAGGGAGAGATACATGCCCGAGATGAACTTGAACCTTTCCACAACTGAAGGGTTGCTGCCCGGACAGGTGAAAAAGTTTTACAGCCGTCAGCTGTTGGAGGAGATGCTGCCCAAGCTGCTGCACTACGAAAACGGCCAAAAGCGTCCGCTGCCCGCGCACAATGGCAAGACCATCGCCTTTCGCAAGTATCAGGGATTCGGCGCTGTCACGACGCCTTTGGGCGAGGGCACACCGCCGGACGGACAGGCCTTATCCATGACGGAGGTGACGGCCACCATCGCCCCATACGGCGGGTGGACGGGCATCAGTGACACGGTGAGTTACACCCAGCTTGACCCGGTGATTAGCGACGCGGTAAAGCTGATGAGCGACCAGGCTGCGCTATCCATCGACACCCTGACCCGGGATGTGCTGCACACGGGCCTGAACGTGCGCTATGCGGGCGGCAAGACCAGCCGCGCCACCCTGACCGACCAGGACGCGCTGACAAGCGAGATGATTCGCCAGGCTGTGCGATTCCTGAAAAAGGTGAATGCGCCCCAGTTCATCCGCGAGGGTAGCCACGGTTACTACATGGCCATCGTAGGCCCGGACACCGTCTACCAACTGCAGAGCGATCCGGATTGGAAGGCTGTGGCCGAGTACCAGGCCAAGGAATCCATCTACACCGGCGAGATCGGCAAGCTCTACGGCGTGGTGTTTGTGGAGACCAGTCAGGCCAAGATCTTCCCCGGCGCCGGTGCGGCGGGTACGGATGTGGCCGGCACCCTGATCTTTGGCCGGGACGCCTACGGTGTGGTGGATCTATCCGGTGTGGGCGCGAATGTAGAGACCATTGTCAAGCCCGCCGGTTCCTCCGGCACCGCAGACCCCCTGAACCAGACCGCCAGCGTGGGCTGGAAGGTGAAGGGCTATGTGGCCGCCATTTTGCAGCCGGATTGGCTGGTGCGGCTGGAGTGCGGCGTGGCTGCCTAGGCGGCCGCAGGTTGCCGGGGAAGGCCTATCTGTGGTGATGGCCCGTGGGCCGCGCCGTGGGGCTTCGGCCCCGCGGAGCCTTTCGGCCCGTGCTTGGCCTTCAGCGCCGCGCGCCCCGGCAGCCTATACCTTTGGTGACGGCTTGTGGCTATCAGGGCGGCCGGTGACCGCACCCGACGGAGCGCAGGCGCAAGCAGGGGTTTTGTCATCAAGGCTGAAGGTGAGCGCGCGTTGAGAAACCTGATAACCCAAACAGAGGGCGCCCAAAGGGGAGACGGCGTGCCCCTTTGGGCGCTGCCTGCCGCTGTCTTTATCACCATCATGATCATGAACGGAAAGGATGAAACACATGTACACAATCAAGAAGCAGACCGGCGCGGAGCGCCGCGATCAAGAGGCGCAGGCCCAAACCTTCGGCCTGCTGGAGGGGCAGCCCAAGGTGCGCGTGCTGTTGCCCCGCGACCCGCAGGACAAGGGCAACAGCCCACTGGTGGTGCGCATCAATGGCGCAGTTTACCCTGTGCCCCGGGGTGTGAGCGCAGAGATACCGCAGGATGTGGCCGCGCTGCTGACGGATGCGGGGATGCTCTAGCCCACGCATCCGCAGCGCTGACGAAGGAGGCTACGCATGAACCTGCAAGAGATCAAGGAACGCGCGGTGCGCCAGTTTGGCCTGGATACCCAGGATGCGGCCGAGCTGAACTGTGACCTGGACGACTATATCAACGAGGGCTATGATCAGGCCCTGCGCGCCCGCTACAAGCCCTGGCGCGAAGAGGCGCATGCCGTTAAGGATGGAGGCGTGGCCTTCGGCGCCCTGCGGCATCGTCCCGTGCGCGTGCTGCTGGCTATCCGCGGCGGCGCCAAGGCTGAGGTGCTGCTAGACGAACAGGCGGCGCGCATCAACCTGCCCGGCGTGCCCGACGGCGTGGCGGTGACGCTGCGCTACGGGTTTGTGCCCGCGCCTCTGCGCGAGGCGGAGGATGTGCCCCTGCTGCCCGAGTGGACGCACGGCGCGCTGGCGGATTGGGCGACCTGGCGGCTCTACGCCACGGGCAGCGCCCAGCGCCAGAGCCGTGGGCTGGTGTTTCGCGCCGCCTACGAGCAGACCTTTGCCCGCCTGCGCCCCTACGGGGCGGAGATACTGGGCTTGGGCAGCTTTCGCAATCTGTACGCGGTGAGGAGCGCGTTATGACGCGCGCTGTGGATGGGGAATTGTGCCTGAACATCGCACCGCTGTCGGGACTGGATCAGCGGCGGACGGATTTGCGCTACGCCGCCTACGCGGAGAATGCGGACACACGGGATTCGACCGCGCTGTGCCCGCACCGCGCGCCGCTACAGGTGTTTGAGCCCTTGCCAAGGCCTATCGGAACCTTGGCCAGCTTTCATCGGCGCTACGGCGCGCCGCCTGGCCAGCAAGATGCGCTGGTGGCGGCCGCCGGGGGATGCCTGTACCGGCTGGTAGATGAAGAGGAGGGCTGGGTGTCCATCGCATCCGGCTATGCCTGCGACGATTGGGACTTTGTGACCTACGAGGTGAACCGCGACCCGGAGAACGCGGCCACACCGCAGGATGTGTTGCTGATGAGCAACGCGCGGGACGGCATGATCTGCGTGTTTGGCGACGACTTTCACGTGGAGACTGTACAGACACCCAAGAAGTTTGGGGTGATCTGCCGCCACGCGGAGCGCATCTGGGGTGGGGCCATACCGGGCGACCCGGACATGTTGGTGTACAGCGCGCCTTACGATCCCTTCAATTGGGCGCAAAACGACGAGATACCGGAGGACGGGGCCGGGGATATCTTGCAGCCCAGCTGGGACGGCGACGGCTTTGTGGCCTTGCGCGGCTGGGGCGAGTACCTGCTGGCTTTTAAGCGAGACACCGTGTGGCGGGTGCTGGGCACAGACCCCGGTCAATATACCCTGCGCCAGCAGTACGGCAAGGATGGCCCCGTGGCCGAGAACACCATCGCCAGCGAGGGTGAGCGCGTGTACATGCTGTGCAGCCAGGGCGTCAGCGTATACGCAGGGGTGGGCGTGCAGCCCTGGCAGAGTGACGCGGCGCGGGATGTGTTTGCCCGCATTACCCCCGCCGCCAGGGGCGGGGCCGCGGCCACGGTGTGGCGGCATTGTTACTTGCTGGCCCTGCCCCTGGACGGTAGCGACACCAACAACGCCCTGCTGGTCTACGATGCCCAGGCGGACAGCTGGATGCTGCGCACGGGTATCTGCGCCGCGGCGTTTTGCAGCCACGGAGAGCGCATGCTCTTTACCAGTGCCACGCAGCCGGGTCGGGTGTACGCGTTGGATGAAGGGGAGGCGCAACGCCTTACCTGGGTTTCGCCATGGGTAGATTTGGGCGTGCCCCAGGTCACCAAATCCGCTTTTCGCATCCACGCCAGCGTGCAGGCCGCGCAAGCGCTGGCCATGGATGTGGCCGTGCAGACCGAGCGCGGTGCGGTGCGGCGTGCCCTGCGCGTGCCTGCAGACAGCCAAAAGACACTGACGTTGCCCATCCCGGCGCGGGGCAAGCGCTTCCGGCTGATGGTGATCGCCCCGCCGGGGATACCTTGGCGCATGCCGGGCGGCATCACCCTGCGCCTGGATATGGACGGAGATTGACACACGCGGGCGGGGATAGCTCGTTTTGCGGGAATAGGAGGAAACCCATGCGCAAGACCGCGTACATCGCACAGTACGAGCGCCCGGTGGCCCCGGCGAATTGGGGCTTTGAGGCCAGGCGCTTTGTGGATCGATTGAACGCTGTGCTCGACGACGTGTACCGGCGCTACGGCCGCCTGCGGCCCGAGGATTTGAGCGCCAAGGCCCGTACCCAGCTATCCGGCGGCCTTGCGGGGGATGTGAGCACGCTGGCGGGGCTGTTCGCCCTGGTGGCCGGTCGGCTGGAAGAGCTATCCCGAGGAGCGCTGCCCGTGGGCAGCCTGATCCGCTTTGCCGGAGATGAGCCCGGTGAGGGCTGGGCGTTCGCGCAAGGCCAGGCGCTGGATGCCGCTGCCTACCCCGAGGCCGCCGCCCTGTTCGGGGATAGCTTGCCGGGGCTGCCGGAACCCGCGCCGGGCATCCGCTACATTGTCAAGCTCTTGTGAAGGAGGATCGTATGGCAACACCCATCCGCACCACACACATCACGGTGGATACCTACACCCAGCGGATATCCTGTACCCCCCAGGGGCCGATTCCCCTGTTTGCGGGGGATAAACACGCCAACAGGCTGGTCTTTTCGCTACAAAACGACGGCGCGCCCGTGGATGCGCTGGGCTACGCGGCTATGCTGTGCTACACGAGGCCCGATGGCACTGATGTGCTGGACGCGCTGCATCCGGATGAGGCGGGCACCCTCTCCGCCATCGTGCCCGGCGCGGTCTACACCCAAGAGGGCACGGTGCGCTGTAGCCTGACGCTGACTGACGCCCAGACGGTATCCACCCAATTCAGCATCACGCTGGCCGTACGGCGCAAGGCCGGGACGGAACCCGGCGGCGGGGTGGATGCGGGCAACACGCTGCCCACTTATGCCCAGGTAGTGCAATTGGTGCGGGAACTGGAACTCGCCCTGGCCCTGGCGGACCCGGACAACCTGGATTACCCAACCATTGCTCAACGGCTGACCGGGCTGGAGGGTTTTGCGGGCCGCGCGCCGGGTTTTGCCACCGCTACCCAGGGTGTGCTGGCCGAGGCGGCGCTGCCCGCTGCCGCGTACACCGCCCAAGATGTGTACGACAAGGTGATCAGCCTATCCGGCGCGGGGGGCGGATTGAACGCGGATACCCTGGGAGGCAATCCACCCGAGGTCTTTGCCACGGCCGTCCAGCTTGCGGCCTTGGCCCAGGCCGTGCCGGAAAAGCTGACCCTGAGCGTGGCGCTGCCCGCCGAGGCCTGGGTAAATACAGGAGAGCGCTGGGTGCAGACCGCGGCCCTGCCCGAGGCGCTGCCCAGCGGCTACCTGTACACCGTGGGCGCCACGCCCCAGAGCATGCTGGTCTATGGCTCGGCAGGCGTGTACGCCGGGGATATCGCCGTGGCCGGGCAGATGGCCTTTTACGCAAGAGAACTGCCCGAAGAGGCACTTAACGTGTACATTGTGCGCGAGAGCATGACAGCCGCATGAGGCGGGCATATCCGCCTTTATAGCTGACGCCGGGATCCCGCGCACATGGGCCACGCTTTGCCGTGAGGCCTCGTCAGCGATGGAGGCGGCAACGGGCCGCGCTGCCCTTCAACAGAACAGGAGGATTTGACATGCCCGATTCCATGGTCATCAACAGAGGCGGCGTGGGCACGCTGGCGCCTGTGATCAACCTATCGGTGGTGAGTGGCGCGTCGCCCCCCGAGGCCCCGGCCCAGAACACCCTGTGGGTGGAGCGCCCCGTGTCTGTGGGGCGATGGACAGTCGCCCACGACGCGCCGCCAACCCCATCCGTGGGCGATTTGTGGATACTTTCGGCTCTGAATGGCAGTGCGGCCCTGGCCTTGGGCGCGGTGGACGCTGTCGCCGTGCGCCTGGCTCTGGGCGGTGTGCTGCGCTGGGATGGAGCCAGATGGGCACCTCTATCCGCCCGGCTCTACACGGGCGAATGGGTGAACGTGGGCCGTTGGCTGTTGAAGGATGGCGACAGGTTCACTCCGCTGACGGGCGGTTATCGCCTGGGTTACCGCGACCACGGCGCGGGAGAAGGCACCCACGAGGCCAACCTGTCGGCCATGAAGATCACTGTCAATGCCGGGGATATCTTTGCATCCTACTGGGAGGAAGTCTCCATCTGTACCCAAAGCCCAGTGGATGTGACCCATCTGCGCACACTGCGGGGCAAGTTTATCTTCCACAAAGGGCTGAACAGCAGCAGCCTCTCCGCGCGCTTCTTTGTAACCACTACACCGGGGGAGCGGCAGTTTACACTTTCCAAGGCGTTTGTGCCCATTGCGCTATCCAGCGACACGCGCGAGGAACTGATCATGAACGTAACAGGCCTGAGCGGCGGCTACTACGTGGGCTTTGCCGCACGATCCGTGGGCACAGGCGGCACGCGGGGCCTGCTGGTGGCCACCATGACCGAGCTGTGGGGGGAATGACATGGCAGAGAACTTTGAAGACCTGGGCAAGCGCCTACAGGCGCTGATGCCCAACGCCAGACAGCGCACGGAAGAAGAACTGGCCCGGGCTGCCGCCAACAAGTACGACCCCATCTACAACGCGCAGGTACAGAGCGCGCAGCATACCCAGCAGCAGAGCGATCTGTCTCTGGCGCAGCAAGTAGCCCGGCTGCTGCCCCTGCGTGACCAGGCGGCGGAGCGCATCCAAGGGGAGACGGACAGGGGCATCAGCGAGCTGAACCGGGCGATGCTGACGCGCGGCATGCAGCGCAGCAGTTACGGCCTGGCCAGCCAGGCGGGCTTGCAGCGGGCGGGCATGCAGCAAATCGCCCGCAGCGACGCGGATTACGCCCAACAGATTGGCCACATCAACGACCAGCGGGCGCAACTAGAGAAGCAGTTGGCCGCATCCCTCGGCAGGCTGGAGGCCGACCGGGCTGCCAATATCGCCGGGTACAGCGACGAGATGCGCCAGCAGGATCTGCAAAACGCCATGGATGGCTATCGGCTGCTGCAGGATTTGCAGCTGTCTCTGGCGCGCATGCAATATCAGCAGCAGCGCGACGTGGTGGCCGACAGGCAGTGGCAGGCGGAGTTTGACCTGAAGGGAGCATCCAAACAAAGAAAGAGCGGCGGAAGCGGCCAGCGCACCAGAGGGGTAACTTTGTATATGTAGCGGGCCGTGTTCGCGTCCATCCTGCAGGAGGGCCGGAATGAAACGCAGCCCGCGACGTTGAGAACGCGGCCATGAATGAGGAGGCGGAAAACCCATGCAGACCCTGTACGCGCGTTTTGAGGACGCGCCACAAACCGTGCTGGGCGTGGGCAATCAGGGCGAAAACCTGGCCCAGGAGGTGGCGCTGGATTGCGCCGCCGTGCTGGCCCGGTACCCGGGTGCGACCTTTACCCTGTGCGTGCGCCGCCCCGGAGACCGCCGGGTGTACGCTGTGGGCAATCTATCCCCGGATGGGGCAGGTATGGTGCACTGGGCACTGACCGGCCGCGAGACCGCCCGGCCTGGCGCGGTGCACCTGGAGGTGACGGCGCGCGACGGCGAGGCACTGATCAAGACCAACGTGTTTACCTTTCAAGTGCTGGCATCGCTGCCTCAGCAGGGGTACGCACCCATGCCCCCTCCCATGCCGGATTTTGTGGCCCAGGCGCTGGCCGCCGCTGATGCCGCCCGCGCGGCCTTGAGTCGCAGCCCTCTGGTGGGGGAAAACGGTTGCTGGCAGGTATGGGATGCGCGCACGGAAGCCTATGCAGATACGGGCGTGCACGCCACAGGGCCCGAAGGCGAGGCGGGGCCGCAGGGTGAGATAGGGCCGCAAGGCGTGCCGGGCCCGCAGGGGCAGCCGGGAACGCAAGGCGCGCCGGGACCCCAGGGAGAGCCCGGCCCGCCCAGCCCGGCTGCCGCCCTGGCGGTAACCCTGGCGGCGGAAGGCTGGGCGGCAGGAGATGCGGGGTACAGCCAGACAATCTGTCACTCCGCGCTGCTGGCCAATGGATATGCCTACATCGTGTCCCCGGCGCCCGGTGACGTGAAGGATTACAGCGCGGCGGGCGCGGTTGCGCAAGACCCTACAGATGGGCAGATGTGCTTTAGCGCACAAAACCTGCCGCAGGGCGACATGGCCATCACGATCCTGCGCATGCCGCTGGAGGAGGGAACGACATGACATCCAGAACGCTCAACCTGACGTGCGGCGCACCCGTGCCCCCAATACCCTATGTGGACTATGTGTTTGCGAGCTCAACTGTTTTCCCGCTGCCGGAGGGGGCGAGATGGATTGAGGTGTGCTGCATTAGCGGCGGAGGCGGCGGCGGGCATTCTGCCCCAACCGCCAGCAATGGCCATGGAGGCGCAGGTGGCGGAGGGAGCGGAAATATCAGAAATCATCCCCCGGTAGCTATGGTGGGCAGATCGCGCGACATAGTGATCACGATCGGCGCGGGAGGAGCTGCCGGGACTAACGGAGGCAACGG
>JAITTS010000130.1 GCA_031286995.1 Oscillospiraceae bacterium | reverse complement strand
TACTAAAAGAGGTTGATTGGGGCAGAATCGGACTGAAAAAGAAAATGTTCATTGCTGCCCTTAATCCTGATAAACTCCTTCAAGTTCTATTTCCAAAAAAGTAAATGCTGTTGCCCTGCTTGATGGCGCCCCGCCGCCCGGCACAGCGCGCTAGCGCTTTACCTGCGACCGGCGCGGGCTCTGCCCACCGTACTTGGTCAACTTCTCGAACACCTCTTCAAAATTGAGGGGCTTGCCGATGTGATCGTTCATGCCTGCGGCCAAACATTTTTCAATATCCTCGCGAAATACGTTTGCCGTCATGGCCACGATGGGCACGCGTTGGGCCTGCGGCATATCCAGTGCCCGGATGCGGCGGGTAGCCTCGTAGCCATCCATCTCCGGCATGTGGATATCCATCAGGATCAGGTCGAACGCCCCGGGCGCGGCGGCAAAGGCATCCAGCGCCACCTTGCCGTTTTCCGCGCAGGTGATGATCACACCCGTGGGCTCCAGCAGCGCGAGCACAATCTCGCGGTTGATCTCAATATCCTCCACCAACATCATCCGCAGCCCGGCGAAGCGATCCGTGTCGTCGCGCTTCTCCGTCACCGCGGGCGCGCTGCTCTCCAAACCCAAACACTCATTGATGCAATCCGCAATGGCCGATGAGAACAGGGGCTTGGGGATAAACTTTTTTACGCCCGCAGCCCTGGCCTCATCCTCAATGATGCTCCAATCCGTGCTGGATATCATAATCACCACGTGCGGGCGGTCGTGCCGGGCCTGCACGCGGCGGGAGAATTCAATGCCATCCATACCGGGCATCTTCCAATCCACAAAGTACAGGTCGTAGGCGCCCTTTTGTTCTATCAGCGCGCAGGCCTCTTGCCCGTCTGCGGCTACATCGCAGTGCAAACCCAGCTGACGCATAATCTCTTGAAAATACTCACGTATATCCAGCGCGTCATCCACGGCCAATATGCGCAGATCGTGCCAGTTCGCACCGCGTTGCAGCAAGCCGCCCTGCTGCTTTTCGCCGCGCCGCGCCTGCATGGAGAAGGCAAAGGTGGAGCCCTGGCCCGGCGCGGATTGCACCCAAATACTGCCGCCCATCATCTCCACAATGCGCTTGCTGATGGCCAGACCCAGGCCCGTGCCGCCAAACTTGCGCGATATGCCGCCATCCGCCTGTTCAAAGGATGTGAACAGACGGGCCTTTTGCTCGTCTGTAATGCCGATGCCCGTATCTTTGACCTCGATCTGCAGGATGCATACCCCATCCTGTTCGGATAACAGGCGCGCATCCAGCTCAATCACACCGTTCTCTTGCGTAAACTTGACGGCGTTGGAGAGCAGATTGGTGATCACCTGGGCCAGGCGCTGGTCGTCACCCACCAGCAGGCAGGGGATGTGCCGGTCGATGTGCACGCGAAAATCCTGCCGCTTTTCATCCACGCGGAAATTGATGACGTTGGTCACCTTCATCAACATTTTTTCAAAGCTAAACTCCGCACAGGATAGCTCTAGCTTGTTCGCCTCTATCTTGGACATATCCAGAATATCATTGATCACGCCCAGCAAATGCACCGAGGCGTCACTGATCTTGCCCAGGCAATAATCCTTCTTCTCAATATCCTCCGCGGCGCGGGCGATGTGCGTCATGCCGATGATGGCGTTCATGGGCGTGCGCATCTCGTGGCTCATGTTCGCCAAAAAATTGGTCTTGGCGCTGGATGCATGCTCCGCCCGCTCCATGGCCTGGGTAATATCCGTGGTGTCGTGGAACAAGGCGATAGCGCCCACGGGCTCCCCCCGGTCACCCGACATAGGGGTGAAGTGGATGGAATAGGTGCGCGCCGCGCCCTCGCGCCCTAAATCCAGCACGGCGGTGAGCGATTCGGCCCTGTTGTGCCGCAGGGCATCCCGAAAGAGATCCGCCGTGCACTCTGCCCAGCCCGCATCTGCCAGGCCCGCGAACACCTCACGAAACAAGCGCCCCACCACCAGGCCTGCGCTGGGGACGCGCGCCCGGCGCAGGAATACATCGGTGCAGTAGGTAAAGCGTCCGTTGCTGTCGAATAGCAGGATGATATCCGGGCTGTTCTGCAACAGCAGCGCCATGTACTGTTCCTGCTGTGATTTTTCGGCCATCATCACGTTGCTGATGCTGGCCCTGGCCGCCTCGGTTGCTCGATTGCGCCGTATGATGTCCTCATAGCTCTGTATACGGCGCATCAGCTTGCGGTTTTCCTTTTGCAGGCTGGCGATGGTCTCTTGCGCACTCTCCGGCGCGCCGCTGGGATCCTTGATCATGTGCGCGTACTCCATTCTGTCTTCAACATATCCGCCTTAAAACACGCAGGCGACAAAGCTAAAGTTATGGAAGCGGTTCACCGCGCCGCGCTCTCCGTACAGAGGACACAGCTCTCCCGCAGAATAGGCAAGCAGGTAGGGTACACTGATAGCCAGCTCGCTTACGCGCTGCATCTCCTCAAAAGCATCCACCCCCAAGCCCAGCAAGCGCGACAGGCAGGGCATACACAAAAGCCCCCCGCGCTTGCCTGTGGCCAAAGCGTCGCGCACGGCACGCGCTGTGGTCTGCAAAATATCCGTGGGGCTCAGCAGGCCTATGCTCAGGGTAGCGCCCTGCGGCATATCCCCGCCGCACTGGGCATAGCCTTCGGGGGTAAAAGCGTAAATTGAGCGCAGCGCGGGCGGCGTGCCGTCATTGTAATCCAGCACCAGGGGCATCACCCCGATGGTGTTCGCAGGGCCGCTGATATCCAGCCCCATGGCGGTCAAGTAATCGGTAACCAGCGTGCCGTTGACCCGGCGCAACTGATTGCCCCTGGCATCCGTGATGGTCGCGCGCTGCTTTTGTATCATTTCATCCGATATGGCGGCCACGAAAAACTGCGGATCTATATCCCCGGCGATGAGCAGCAGAGCCGCCGCATCCCGGTGGTTCTCGCCGCCCAGCAACGTGTAAGATGCGGTCATGCCCAAATCTTTATCGCAGGCGATCATCCCAAAGCTGGGCACCCCGCCGGATACCTCATCCAACGCGCGCATCATCACCTCGCCCCCCGCGTAAGGCAGCATGGGCAAAAAAGAGAGCAGCAGCTTTGGGGCTTCGCCCAGCGTTTCCGCCGCGCGCCGGTAAGCGCCCTGCAAGGGGGCTGGATTCCCCTCGGCAATGGGGTCGCTGATGGCGCAAGCAAAGGCCACGTCATCCGCCGTCAGCACGGCCAGGCACAGCAGCATATCCCCGCACGCCCCGGCTGAACCGCCGGCCATGGTGGTGCAGCCAATCAGCTCGAAGGGAAGGCGCTGCGCCAGGGCCGTGATGACGCCGGTAAAGATAAACTCGTTGTAACAGGTGACAATGCCCACGCTGCGCAGCAAAAGCTGATCCATGGGCAGCTGGCTCATCAGCTCGTCTACGGCCAGATTGACATCATCAATCTCTTCCGTATGCGCACAAAACATTTTGATCATGGTTCTCTACCTCTACAGAACATCTCATTTTTGCGGGATGCAGATACATACTAAAAAGCGCGCGCCGCCCACGTTTGGGAACATCTCATAAAGTCTCTTGTATAGTATAGCTTGTTTTACATGTTATGGCAAGAAAACACGGAAATAAAAGTGAATGTACAAAATGCCCCGGCCTTGCGGGCCAGGGCAAAAATTCGTTCTGCGGCAGATCACCGGGCACGTCCTTTATCCGCCCGCCTCTACCAGACAGCCTTGGCGGCCTCGTTGACGCAGGCCTGGTGCTGGGGATCGACGCGGTTGGTCTCGTGGGTTTTGCTCTTATAAAAGTGAATGCAAAACACGCCGTCAAAGCCGTTGTCCTTGATGGTAGCGTTGCCGTGGGGCATGCCGTTCATGGATGCGGCGTATACATGGCCGTTGTAGAGCACCAGAATCGGGCGGCGATCCCAGCTCCAGCGCCCGCCGTAGGCGGCCTTCATGGCTTTGGTATCCGCGGCCCTGTAGGGCTCGGCATCAATATGGTTGCCGCCTGACCAGCGCTTGACCTTAAAGATGCGCCCGCTGCGCACATCCTTGATGCTAAAGACAGCATCCTTGGGGATCAAATCCTGCCCGCCCTTGAACCAGTTGGGTTTTTCCGTCTTATAGGTTGTGCCCGCCGCGGCCGCGCCAAACAAAGCCTTGATGGTGGACGCGCCGGCTATGCCGTCGCTCTCAAGCCCCTTGGCCTTTTGAAAGGCACGCACGGCCTTCTCCGTCAGCTCGCCATAGTTGCCGCTCAGGCGGCCCTTGTAATAGCCTTTGTCAGTCAGCGCCTGCTGTAGCTTGAGTACGCTGTTGTTGCTATCCCCAGGTTTGCTGGTCTTCGGCGCGCCGGATGCAGCCTTGGTATCCGTCTTGGCGGATGAGGCGGCGGAGACGTACTCTTTGGCCACATAACCCTCTACCTTGCCATAGCGCACGCGATACCAATCCCCGGTGCTATCCAGTATGGTCAGCTTGGTACCCTTCACCACGCAGCGTAGCGCCTCGCTCTGGGTGGTTGCCTGCTCCCGGATGTTCAGCTTGGTAGCGGTCACCTTGCCCGTGGATTCGGCCATGGCAAAACCCATCAACGAAGACATCAGTACCCAGCAGACGGTCAGCAGCGCGCACACACAGACGCGCTTGAGTATAGAAAACAGCGCATCCACGCGAACGCTCTCGATGTTCTGGTTCCACACAGTGCATACCCCCCATTGCGGACAGACTGAGTACAGAATTGACGCAGATGTATTTTATTACTTTTTTGTTACAATGTCAAGACGCATTTGAAACATTTAACAAATTATTTGTGTTCGGGTGTCAATGATGAGTGAAAAAAAATCAGACGGCGGCAATCATCTGCAAAGGGGAGCGAAAAGCCAAACAAGTTTTGATACGAGTATTGCTCCAGATGTTATAGATGGTAAT
>JAITTS010000061.1 GCA_031286995.1 Oscillospiraceae bacterium | reverse complement strand
GCAAAAAATTGTATTTTTCGACAATTTTCTCAAAGTGCTGCAAACTCTATAAAAAAAGCCGTCACGAGTGTGACCCGTAGCGGCAATAGAATCTGTTCATTAAGAATCATGTAACCGCCAAGAACTGTACGGACACAGAATATATCACACCGAGCGTATATACCGAACCATCGCCGTTTTTTGTATCCTCGCCTTCATACGCGCTAATTTTTCATGCCGGTCATGACGATGCCTTCTACGAAATACTTCTGGCAGACCAGGTAAACCAGAATGCCGGGCAGAATGGAAAGACAGGTAGAGGCCATCGCCAGCTTCCAATCCGTACCGTAGGAGCCCGTAAATTTCTTCAGCCCCAGCGCGATGGTGTACGATGCCGCCTCGGATATGTACACCGTCTGCTGCAGCACGTCGTTCCAGATGCCGATAAAGATGAACAGCGCCACCACGATGATGGCCGGTTTGATGGCGGGCACCAAAATTTGCAGCAGGGTGCGCATGCGGCCCGCGCCGTCGATCTTGGCCGCCTCATCCAGCTCCTTGGGTACCGTCATGATGAACTGCCGGATCAAAAAGATGTTGAAGGCCCCGCCGCCGGTCAGGTATGGCAGAATCATCGGCCAATAGGTGCCGCCCAGGCCCAGAAAGCGAATCCACACGATGTAGAGCGGAATCAGCGTCACCATCGGCGGCAGCAGCAGCGAGGCGATGCACAGCCCAAAGAAAAAGGAGCGGCCTCTAAAATACAGCCGGGCAAAGGAGTAGCCGCACAGCACCGCGGTCACCGTGCCGAATACCACGCAGGGCAGCACAATGCACATGGTATTGAAAAAATACGTGAAAAACGTGAAAACCTGCAGCGCTTCCGAATAATTGACAAAGAGCCACCGGCTGGGCAACAGGTTGAGCGAGCCGATCTCGGGGTTGGTCATCAGCGATGATCGGAAAATCCACCACAGCGGGAACAGGGCGAACAAGGCAAACAGGATGATCAATGCCAGCGCTGCCCCATTGGCGATGCGCTCCCAGCGCTTTTTGCTCCGCATACCGCCGCGCATCTACCGATCCCCCCCTTCGTAAAACAGCCAGGATTTGGACGTGACGAACAGCACCAGCGTGAACAAGCCGATGACAGCGAAAAAGATGAACGAAATGGTGCTGGCATAGCTTAAGTCGTTGTTGATGAAGCCCGTACGGTACATCAGGAAGGACATAAACGTGTACTCCGGGTAGGTGGTGCGGTTGCTGCCCGCGTAGATCAGCGACGGCACCACCACCTGCATGTTGGCAATCAGGCTCATCAGCAGATTATAGAAGATGATGGGGGTCATACAGGGCACGGTGATGCGGCAAAAACGCTGCCAAGCGGATGCGCCGTCTATCTCCGCCGCCTCATGGTACACGCGCGGCACATTGCCCAGCCCGGCCAGAAAAATGACGATCAGATTGCCGCTGGCCCACACGGCGATGACCGCCAGGGATGGAATGATGTACCTGGAATCCGCCAAAAAAGTGATGCGGGGCAGACCCTGGCTGGCCAGCAAGGCGTTGAATACGCCAAAATCCGGGTTGTATAAAAGCGCCCAGCTCGTGTACACGGCAATGGCCGGGATGATGTAGGGCACATAAAAGACCGCCCGAAAAAAGCCGCGCGCCGGCACCTTGCGGCTCAGCAGCAGGGCGATGCTGAGCGAGTAAACCATGCCGGCGCACACGGAAAGCACCGCGTACTGCACCGTCACCTTGACGGATGTCCAAAAAAAGATATCCTTCGTGAACAGGCGGATGTAGTTGCTAAGCCCCACAAAGAGGGGCCGCGGCATGATGGCCGTCCATTTGAAGAAGGAGAGCGCAAACACAGCGATCAGGGGCAGGTACGTAATAAAGGTGAGCCCCAAAAACGCTGGGATCAAAAACAGCTTGGCTGCCCGCGCCTCTTGGCGCGCCATCAGCGAGCTTCGTCTGGCCGGCTTGCTCAATATCCACACCCCTTTTACAGGGGAGGGATCCGCCCGTCGCCTTCGGCGGGCGGATCTCCTCCGGTCAAGGCTCAGTTGCCCTGGTTGGCCGCCTTCAGCGCATCAATGTTTTGCGCGATGACGTCGGCTACCTTGGCGTTGCCACTCCAGCAGGGCGCCAGAATGGTGCTCAACGCGTCGTTGAACAGGTTGGTGTTGTTCACCCAATACCAGGATGTGGGCTGCGCGTTGTTCATGGCGTAATCCACCACCGCCGCTTTGTACTCATCATACGGTGGGAAGTTCGGATTGTCCACCCACTTATGGGTCAGCGCCTCATCCGTGTAGTAGCTGGAGAGCACCGGCATCCAGATGCCGCTCTCAATCAGGCCCCAGGAGTTCTCTTCCTTGGCGTACCACTTCAGCCACTCCATGGCCTCGGTGGGGTGCTGGGATGTGGCGAAGGCCACGTTGACGCCGCCGGTGTTCAGGGTCGCCTTATCCTGCATGTACGGCAGCACGCCCACGCCGTAATCCAGGCCGTCGCTCTGGTGGGCGTTGCCTAGCCACACGCCCACGGCCCACTGCCCTTGGATGTACATGGCGGTATTGCCGTTCACCAAATCCTGATCGATGGTGGTGGCGGTGTTGGTGCCGTACTGCGGGGCCACGTGGTGCACCAGGGATAGATCCGCGATGCGCTGCAGGGCCTCCGTGGCCTCGGGGGTGTTGATGGTCACGTTGCCCTCGGCATCGTACCACGCGCCGCCGTTGGTGACCGACCACACCTCAAGCTGCCAAAAATCCGGGCAGAACATGACGCCGTAGCGCTTGATGTTGTTGGGATCAAAATCCGGCGATTTGGCGTTGTTGCCGTTCACATCCAGCGTCATCTGCTTGGCCACATCCACAAAAGTATCCCAGTCCCAGGCTTGATCTGCGCTGGCGGGGGGGGAGGCAACGCCTGCGTCTGCAAAGGCCTTGCGGTCGTAGAAGGTCAGCAGCACCTCGTTGGATACCGAGTACCCCACCGGGCTACCGTTGAAGGTGAAGGCCAGGCTATCCAGCGGTTTTGCCTCATCGGCGCCGTACATGTTGCTGACATCGGCCAGCATGCCCTGCTCCGCCCACATCAGCACCGCATCCTCGGCCATGATGCCGGTATCCGGCAGGTTGTTGCCCGCGGCGCGGGTGTTCAGCGCGCCCACGTAATCGGCGCGGTCGATCTGCACCACTTCTACGTGGATCTTGTCCTGCTCGTCCTCGAACTTTTTGATGGTCTCCTCCAGCACGCGCACTTCTTCGCTGTCGCCCCACATAGAGTACGTGATGGTGACACGATCCTCGGCCTGCGCGGCCAAGCCCGCTGCCATCGACAGCACCATGGCCAGCACCAGCGCCAGGCTCAACAGTTTGGTTCCCTTTTTCATGTCGCTTCCTCCTCACATTATTTTAACGCACACCGTGCGTTATGAACCCATCCGGGCGCGCTACGGCAGGTTTAGATAGACCTGCATCTCTCCCTCGCCGCGGTTGGCCCACAGGCAGTAGGGGATCAGCGTAATGACCGCCGGTTCTTGGGCGGGCAGCTGATCCTGATGCAGCGCCTCCCGGTCAGCAAAGACCGCGCGGGTACCCTGGGCCATCAGCGCGACTGTCCCCGCGCCCGCAAAGGTCTCGCGCTGGGTAAAAGCGGCAACGGGCGGCAGCCTCAGGCAGGCGATGCCCTCTCCGTTATCGGCCTGCTCGGCGCAATACACCAGCGGCCCGCGCATCACCGCCGCCTTGCCAACGTTGGCCGTCACCTTGGGATGGGATACCACGTAGCGCGGCGTCAGATCATAGGCCGCCTCCACCACATCCCCGGGCCGCAGGCCTGGCAGGCGCAGGTAACCCCGCAATGCCACAAGCGGCCTGGCCTCGCCGTTGACCAGCAGCGCCTTGATGGGGGCCAGTGCGGATTGGCGCAGGGCCAGGTTCTGCACCCGTTCTTGTACCTGCAGCCGCAGGGTATCCCCAAAGGGGTACTGGGTGTGCAGCGCCACCGCAAAGCGATCCGTTCGGATTTGGCAGGCCAGGGGGATGTGGATGTACAGCGTATCCTCATCCGCCCCGACGGCGTAGCGCCCGATGCTCATGATGGTGCGGGCGATGTTGGTCGGGCAGCAGGCCACATCAAACCACCGCTGCCGCACAGGCTTGACATGGGCCAGGCCCGGATTGCCCCGGCACGCCGCCGGATTGACCGCCAGTGGCCCCACGTAGAAAAATTCTCTGCCGGTCTGCGAAATGCCGCCCAGCACTTGGTTGAAGAACGCCCGTTCCACCGTGTCGTAATACTGCCCCTCACCAGTCAGGGCCGCCATGCGGGCAGCGAACATCATCAGCCCCACCGAGGCGCAGCTTTCGCCGTAGACCGTGTCGTTGGGCAGATCAAAATCCACGGTAAAACTTTCGCCACATTCTGTGGAACCGACAGCGCCGGTGATGTACATGCGCCGCTGGGTCACGCTGTGGTAGAGCGCCCCGCACGCTTGCCGCAACGCCTCACTGCCGGTCAGCGCGGCCAAATCGGCCATGGCGCTGTACATGTACAGCGCGCGCACCGCGTGGCCCACCGCCTCTCGCTGCCGCACAGGCTCCATATGGCTCTGAGAATAGGCGGGCGTCCGGATGACCGGTGCATCAAAAATATCCTTGTAGCCGGGGCGCTGACGTTCTTGCGCAAAATAGTGGGGCTGTTTGCCGCGCTGGGCGATAAAGTATTCGGCCAGCTCTAAGTAGCTCCGGTTTCCGGTCGCCTGGCAGAGCTTGATCAGCCCCACTTCCGCCACCTGATGCCCCGGATAACCCGGCAACTGGCCTTCCCCCGTGCCAAAGACCCGCGCCAGGTAATCGGCGAAACGGCAGGCGGTATCCAGAATGGCCCGCTTGCCGGTGGCCTGGCAATAGGCGACGGCGGCTTCGAAAAGGTGCCCGGCGCAGTATAGCTCGTGCCCCTGCTGCAGGTTGGTAAACCGGCCGTGCGGCTCCTTGAGTGTATAATAGGTGTTGATGTAGCCATCCGGTCCTTGCGCCTGCGCTATCAGCGCGCACACCTCATCGGCCTGCGCTGCCAGACCCTGCTGCGCCTCCGCTCCGAATAGCTCAATGCAGTAGGCGGCGGCTTCCAGCCACTTGTACAGATCGCTATCCAGAAACACCACGCCATGGTGTTCTCCCTGGGCCAGCCCGGCAGCGATGCGAAAATTTTCAATGCAGTGGCTTGGGGCAACGCCCGTCACGCGATCGTGCAAAACATCCCACTGATAGGGTAAGACCTGATCCTTGACGAGCCGCTGCATCCTTTGCGGCAAACCCTCTGTCAATTGGATGCTGCTCAAGGGCAGAGATTTCATGGCGCACTTACCTCATAGTTAAACGATTAACTTTCTGCGCTCATTATAGCGCGGGCGAAAATAAAAGTCAACACATTTTTTGCTCCTCGCATGATAAAATTACAAAAAACTCATGAATTTGTACAATTTTATCGGGGATACTTGACAAATCAAAAAAAGATTTGTATTCTGATCGAATGGATAATCGTTTATCTTTCAAAAATCGGTCGCCGGCAAGATACGCCGCCCCGGTTCACCGACGGAGGTGACCCCTTTGGCCACGATGAAGGAGATTGCCGCGCTATCCGGCGTATCCGTCGCCACGGTATCCCATGTGTTGAGCGGTAAAAAAAGCGTCAGCCCGTCCACCCGCGAGCGCGTGCTGCAATCCATCGGGCTGACCAACTACAAACTGAACACCATCGCCAAATCTTTGCGGATGAATAAGACCCACATCATCGGCGTCTTGGTGGAAGATATCTGCGGCCTGCCCGTGCCCGAGATTGTTGACGGCATCAACCAATGCCTGGAGGAAAGCGGCTACCAGGTGCTGCTAAGCAACCTTCGCCTGCTGCAAAAGCTATACAATCAATACGAACAGCTCAGCCAGTACACCGGCATCGTCAACCGTGGCCTGCAACTGCTGGAGGATGCCCGGGTGGATGGCATCATCTACGTGGCCATGCACGACCGCCGCATCGACGGCATTCATCAGCCGGTCAGCATCCCCCTGGTATACGCCTACGCCGAGAGCGGTGATCCGGCCAACGTATCGGTAACCTACGACAATGAAAACAGCGCTTATGAAATGACCCGCCTGCTGATCCGGCAAAACCACCGGCAGGTCGCCCTGATCGCAGGGCATGCCAACACCTCTGCCGCCAACCGCCGCTTGACCGGCTACCGCCAGGCCATGGATGAGGCGGGCCTGCCCGTGCCGCCGGAGTACATCCGCTGGGGGGATTGGGAATATCATTCCGGCGTCGAACAGGCTGGCGCGCTGCTTGCGCTGGCCCTGCCGCCCACCGCCATTTTCGCCATGAATGACCCCATGGCGGCTGGCTGCTACGCGGCCATCAAGCGCAGCGGCCTGCGCATCCCAGAGGATATATCCGTGGTGGGCTTTGACAACCGCGAAATCGCCTCTTGCCTCTTCCCCGGCCTGACCACCGTGGCCTTGCCCAACAAAGAGATCGGCCATACCGCAGCCCAGCAGCTTTTGCAGCGCCTGGATGGACTGACCATCGCCACGCCCCGCACCACCCTGCCCTGCCGCATCATCCGGCGCGATTCCACCCTGCCGCGGTAGCGCGCCAGGCAAAGCCTGCTTGCGCCTATCGGCCCGCGTACCTGGCCGGGCCTATGGCGTACAGATCGTTGCCCAGGCTGTCGATGGCCACAATCAACGGAAAGTTCTCCACCCGCAGCAGGTGGATGGCCTCCGTGCCCAGCTCGGGAAAGGCCAGCACCCGGCAGGCCCGCACACACCCCGCCAGCAGCGCGCCCGCGCCGCCCGTGGCCGCCAGGTACACCGCGCCGCAGGCGCGCATGGCCTCAATGACCGCCGGGCTGCGCTGGCCTTTGCCTATCATGCACAGCAACCCTTGCTGCAGCAAGCGCGGCGCGTAGGCATCCATGCGGCCGCTGGTGGTAGGCCCGCAGGCCCCGATCACCTGGCCGGGCATGGGTGGGCAGGGCCCGGTGTAGTAAATACCCTGGCCGGCCAAATCCACGGGCAGGGGCTGCCCCGCATCCAGCAGCGCGCACAGGCGCTTGTGCGCGGCGTCTCGCGCCGTCAGCACGCTGCCGGATAGCAACACCGCATCCCCGGCCCGCAGAGGGGCCAAATCCGCCCGGCTGGCGGGCAACGTAATGTGGATAGCCATAGAGCGCGCCTCCTCCGCTAAATTTTTGCGCGCTTGTGGCGGGCGACGTGGCACTGCATGTTCACCGCCACCGGCAACCCCGCAATGTGCGTTGGCATCTGCGCGCAGTGCACCGCAAGGGCGGTGGTATCGCCCCCCAGGCCCTGGGGGCCTATGCCCAGGGCGTTTACGCGGGCAAGCAATTCGGCCTCCAGCGCGGCCAGTTCCGCATCCGGCGCAGGGCTGCCGATCACCCGCAGCAGGCAACGCTTGGCCAGCAGCATCGCGCTCTCCGCCGTGCCGCCAATGCCCACGCCCACCACCACCGGTGGGCAGGGATTCGCGCCTGCCAGGGCCACGGTCTCAACCACAAAATCCCCCACGCCCCGCATGCCCTGGCTCGGGGTGAGCATGCCCAGGCGGCTCATGTTCTCGCTGCCAAACCCCTTGGGCGCCACGGTGATCTCGACCCCGTCGCCCGGTACCAGCCGCAGGTGCAGCACCGCCGGGGTGTTATCCCCCGTATTCACCCGCCCCAGGGGCGAAAGCACGGAACTGCGGAAGCACCCCTCACGATAGGCCGCGCGCACACCCGCATCCACGGCATCTGTCAGGTCGCCGCCCACCAGGTGCGCATCCTGCCCCACGTCCATAAAGACCACGGCCATGCCGGTATCCTGGCACAGGGGCATGCCCCGCTCGCGGGCCAAACGGTCATTTTCGATGATCTGGCGCAGTATCTCTCTGCCAAAGGGCGAGCGCTCGCGCGCGAGGGCCTCATCCAGCGCCGTCAGCACATCGTCACCTATCTCGCGGCAGGCGGCCAGGCACAGCGCCCGCACCGTATCCCGCACCTGCGCCACCGATACCTGGCGCGCCATACCGCCACCCCCTTGGTTGCATGCATCCAGTATACGCCTGTGATAAATATTCAGCAACATTGTTTTTTTTTATTTTTTCAGGTATAATATCGCGTAACATCTTGTGAGACCGCGAGAGGAGGAAGCCCCCATGCAGGAGGCGCCGCGCAGCAATTTTATATGGGATTTTATCGACGAGGATCTGGCCCAGGGCCGGTATGACAACGTGCGCACGCGCTTTCCGCCAGAGCCCAACGGTTACCTGCACATCGGCCACTGCAAAGCCATTTGCGTGGATTTTCTCACCGCCCAGCGCTACGGCGGCATGTGCAACCTGCGCTTTGATGACACCAACCCCACCAAGGAGGATGTGGAATATGTGGATGCCATTCAGCAAGATATCCGCTGGCTCGGCTTCCACTGGCACGGGGGCATGTACTACGCATCCGATTATTTTTCGCAAATGTACGAGTTGGCGCGCAAGCTGATACGGGATGGGAACGCCTTTGTGTGCGACCTGAACCAGGACGAGATGCGCCGCACCCGCGGCACGCTGACCCAGCCCGGCGTCGAAAGCCCCTACCGCAACCGATCCGTGGAGGAGAACCTGGATCTGTTCGCCCGCATGCGGGCGGGCGAGTTTCCGGATGGCAGCCGGGTGCTGCGCGCAAAAATAGACATGGCGTCCCCCAACATCAACATGCGCGACCCGGCCATCTACCGCATCGTGCATGCCGCGCACCATCGCACGGGAGACGCCTGGTGTATCTACCCCATGTACGACTACGCGCACCCCATTGAAGACGCGCTGGAAAACATCACCTATTCCCTCTGCTCGCTGGAGTTTGAGAACCACCGGCCTCTCTACGACTGGGTGGTGGAAAAGTGCGGCTTTGCGCCGCCCCCGCGGCAGATAGAGTTTGCCCGGCTGAACCTGACGCGCACCATCATGTCCAAACGCTACCTGCGCCGTCTGGTGGAGGAAGGCCATGTAGCGGGCTGGGACGACCCGCGCATGCCCACCATCGCCGCCATGCGCCGCCGAGGCTACACCCCTGCCGCCATCCGCGATTTTATCGACAGGGTAGGCGTGAGCAAGGCGGATTCTGAAGTGGATTTTGGCCTGCTGGAGCACTGTGTGCGCGAGGACTTGGGCGATACCGCCGCCCGCGCTATGGCGGTGCTGCGGCCGCTGAAGGTGACGCTGACCAACTGGCCGGAAGGGCAAGAGGAGCAGGTGACGCTGGAGAACCACCCCGACCACCCGGAGATGGGCGAGCGCCGGGTGGCCTTTGGCGGCGCCCTCTACATTGATCGGGATGACTTTATGGAAAACCCGCCCAAAAAGTTCTTCCGCCTCTTCCCCGGTGGCGAGGTGCGCTTAAAGGGCGCTTACATCATCCGCTGCGACCAGGTGATCCACGATGCGCAGGGCAACCCCGCCGAGCTTCGCTGCACGGTGGATCTGGCCAGCAAATCCGGCCAAGAGGGCGCGGCGCGCAAGGTAAAGGGCACGCTGCACTGGGTCAATGCGGCCCATGCCGTACCCCTGGAGGCGCGCCTGTACGCACCCCTGTTGCTGGATGATACGCCCGTTGCCGAGGATGCGGATGGCATGGCGGAATCCCCTGTGGATAAAAAAGATTTTGTGGCGCGCCTGAATCCGGAATCGCTGACCGTATGCCGCGGCTTTGGAGAGCCCGCCCTGGCCCAGGGCGCGCCAGGCGACCGCTATCAATTTTTACGGGTAGGTTATTTTGCCATGGATGCGGACAGCGCGCCCGGCAAACCCATATACAACCGCATCGTCAGTTTGAAGGATACCTGGGCGAACCAGTCCGCCAGGCAAAGCTGAACATCACCTGAGAGAAGGAAGCGCCATGAGCACCCCCATATCCCCCATCCGCACCCGCTTTGCTCCCAGCCCTACAGGCTACCTGCACCTGGGCGGCCTGCGCACCGCGCTGTACACCTACCTATTCGCCAAGAAGCATGGGGGCGCGTTCATACTGCGCATTGAGGATACCGACCAGGAGCGCGAGGTGCCCGGCGCGGTGGATTTAATCTACCAATCCATGCGGGCCGCCGGCCTGCACTACGATGAGGGCCCGGATGTGGGGGGCGCCTACGGCCCCTACATACAGACCCAGCGCCGGCATCTGTACCCCGAATACGCCTGGAAGCTGGTGGAGCTTGGCGGGGCCTATCCCTGCTTTTGCACCAAGGAGCGCTTGGATGCAGCCCGCGCGGAGGCTGAAAAACAGGGCGAAACCTACAAGTACGACAAGCGCTGCCTATCCATCCCCCTGGGGGAGGCCAAGGCGCGCATCGCGGCGGGCGAACCCTACGTCATCCGCCAGAACGTACCCTTGACTGGCACCGCCAGCTTTGATGATGTGCTCTACGGTCACGTAGAGGTTCCCTGCGACACCCTGGATGACGCTGTGTTGATAAAGGCTGACGGCCTGCCCACCTACAACTTTGCCAACGTGGTGGATGACCACCTGATGGCCATCACCCACGTGATGCGGGGCACGGAGTACCTATCCTCCGCGCCTAAGTATAACCTGCTGTATGCCTCCTTCGGCTGGGTTCCCCCCACCTACGTGCACCTGCCCGTGGTGATGAAGGATGCCAGCCGCAAGCTATCCAAGCGCTACGGTGATCCCTCCTTTGAGGATTTGCTTGCCATGGGCTACCTGCGGGATGCCGTGATCAACTTTATCGCCCTGCTGGGCTGGAGTCCCGGCAGCGAACGCGAGTTTTTTACCCTGAGGGAACTGGAACAGGTCTTCGATGTAGCGGGGCTGAACAAATCCCCCTCCATCTTCGATATGAACAAGCTGACCTGGTTCAACGCCGAGTACATGCGCAAGTTGCCCTTTGATGCCTACTATGGCCTGGCCTTGCCCTGGCTTGAGAGCGCCTTGGGCAAGGATCGCTTTGATCTGCGCCGCCTGACCGAGCTTTTGCAGGGCCGCACCGAGGTGCTGAACCGCCTGCCCGGCATGGTAGATTTTTTAGCCGCCATGCCCGATTACGACACGGCTCTTTATACCCACAAAAAAATGAAGACCGACCCGCAGGTTGCTCTGGCGGCCATTGATCTGGCGCTGCCCGTTCTGGTTGCCCAAGAGCATTGGCGAGAACAGCCTTTGCATGATGCCCTGATGGCCGCCATCGCGGCCTCGGGCATGAAGAACGGTCAAGTGCTCTGGCCGGTGCGCATCGCCATCACGGGGCGCGAATCCACCCCCGGCGGCGCCATTGAAATGGCCTACTTGTTGGGCAAGACAGAAACCCTGGCCCGGCTGGAAAGCGCGAAGCGGAGACTGCAAGCGCAGCAATAACGCTATGCATCGAAAGGAGCCTGCTCATGCCTATCGACAAAAAGGCCGCCAAACTGCAATACAAGAGCGCGCTGACCCCTATGGGCATCTACTGCCTGCGGGATGGCCAAAGCGGGCGCTGCGTCATCGCTGCGGATCGCAACCTGCCCAGCGTGATGGGGCGCTTTCGCTTTTTAATGGGGGGCGCGGGCCCACAGCCCGCAGGCCCTTTCAGCGACCCGGATCTTTACCGAGACTATGCGGATCACCCCGGCGCCTTCACCTTTGAAGTGCTGGAGCAGGTGGATACGGCTAAGTGCGCCACCTACGAAGAGGCGGCTGATAAACTGGCCGCGCTGGCCAAGGATGCCCTGCCCCGCTATGCGAGCAGGCCTCAGTACCATCAAAAATAAACGGTTTCCCTTTCCCGCTGTTTCTGCTACAATAGGGTGAGCATAACACTACTGCGACGGCAATGGAGGGTATTGACACAATGCGGACGCTGTACGCCCACACGTTTGAAATGGATGACTTTGAGGTAGCCATTGCGGAGATTCACGCCCAACTGGATTTAGCGAACAATCAGCGCGCCAACACGCTGGGCATACTGGCTTGCCACAAAGAGTTTGTGCGCACCGGCGCGGCCCAGGCCATCTGCAAAAGCCTGCCCTTTGAGGTGATAGGTAGCGTCACCACCACCCAGGCCGTACCCGGCCAAGAGGGCGACCTGATCTTGACCTTGCTGGTGCTCACCAGCGACGAAGAACGCTTCAGCACCGCCCTGACCGACACATTGAACGGCCCCTGGGCGCAATCCATTGAAGATGGCTACAAGAAAGCCGCCGCTGCGTTGCCCGGTGCGCCCGCGTTGGCCCTCATCCTAACCCCCTTCATGGTGCAAAACTCCGGCGACGCCTATGTGGATGTCCTCACCCGCGTCAGCGGCGGCGTACCCTGCTTTGGCACCATGTCCATCGACAACAGCAACACCTTCGCGGATTGTTTTGTGCTCTGCGGCGGCGAGGCGTACATTGACCGCATGGCCATCGCCTTGGTGCACGGCGACATTCATCCCCGCTTCTTCCTGGCCACCATCTCCAAAGAGAAAATCTTGCCGCAGTCCGCACTCATCACCTCATCCGATGGGCACTTGCTCAAAGAGGTGAATGGGCGGCCTGTCATCGAATACTTTACCAAGCTGAACCTGGTGGATGCCAGCCAGACCAGTTACGCCATGGCATCCCTGCCCTTTGTGGTGGATTACAACGACGGTACGCCGCCGGTATCCAAAGTGTTTATCAGCCTGGATGAAGAGCAGCACGCCATCTGCGCAGGGGCCATGCCGGAAGGTTCTACCCTCTACCTTGGCGTGTTTGACAAGCAGGATGTACTGCTGACCACCCGCACCGCAGTAGAGCAAGCCCTGGCGGAGACCAATCCATCCGTCATGCTGATCTACTCCTGCATCGCGCGCAGCATCTCGCTGGGCGGCGAAGTGATGGTGGAATTGGAAACCGTGCAGGATGCCTTAGGTACCCGCTGCCCCTTCATGATGGCCTATTCCGGCGGAGAATTCTGCCCCACCCAGGTGCGCGGTGACAAGGCCATCAATCGCTTCCACAACAACTCCTTCATCCTATGCGCGTTTTAACCGAATCGAGGGATATTGGTATGAAAAAGCTTTTTTTGGCATCCTATTTTTCGGGGACGGCAAGCCTTTTACCCGGTTTTACCGGCGGCGCCTGCTCCGGCAAAAGGGTTGTTTTTATCCCGACGGCGAGCATACCCGAAAAGATAACTTTTTACGTGGGCGCTGATAAAAAGGCGTTGAGCAAGCTCGGTTTCATCGTTGACGAGCTAGAAGTTTCAACCGCCCCGCGGGATGTGATAGCGCAAAAAATATCGAATGCCGATGCCGTATTTGTCGGGGGCGGCAATACGTTCTTCTTGCTGCAAGAACTTCGGCGCACCGGTGCGGACAAGCTGCTTGCGGAGCATATCAACAGGGGAAAGCTGTACATCGGCTCGTCGGCAGGCTCTATCATCGCCTCAAGCGACATCGCGTACGTGCGGCACATGGACAGCCCTGCCGCTGCCCCGGATTTGCACGATGATTTTTCAGCCCTCTCAGCCGTTGATTTTTTTATTGTACCCCACTGCACGAACTTCCCCTTTAAGAAAGCCGCGGAAAAAATAATTACCTTGTATTCGGATACGCTGGCTTTGCGCCCCATCAGCAATCATCAAGCGATTACGGTTGACGGCAATGACGTTGAACTGATTGCCGTTGAAAACAAAGGCGTCCGCAGAAGATGACCGCAACCAATCGCTTTTATTGCCCCGCGCCCGTGCACAAATAACCCGCCAGCAGTACCCCACAGGCGTACAGCCCGTGGCGGGCTTGGTTGCGCATCACCGTGGCGGCCTGGGGGCGCAGAGCGTCGGCCCAAGCCAGCGCTCTTGCCTCATCCCCGGCCAGGCCCTGCCATGCGGAGCGGATGAGCGCCTTGGCGGTGGCGGTATACTCTTGCGCAGCGGGCTGGCGCAGCAGCGCCCCGCATAAGGATGCCAGCCCGGGCCGTGCATCCATCCAGACAGACGGATCCGGCCCATCCCAGCGGGCGGCCAGGACAGCGGCGTATACCGCACCCGGCGCATCCAGACGCAACAGGCCACCGCCCGCGCCCACTTCCCAACCTTCCGTCGCCAGCTCTTGCAGCCAATCCGTTATATCTACGCCGGTGCGCAAGGCCTGCCGGTTGGCGTCGCTCACCAACAGCGCCACCTGCGCATCGCCCCAGCGCACAAAACCCCGGCCCGAGCCCAAGCTATCCCGCAGCACCTGGCGCATGGCCAGGCCCTCGCGCCAAAGTTCTCCCGTGCTCATCCCCGGTCTCCTCCTCCGCGGGCCGCCACCGGGCCCGTAGCGTGTTGTATGATATCCATTGATCGCCCACCCACAGCTCGTACCCCAAGGCCAGATGGCCGCCGCTTGGCAAGCGCCGCCACCAGGTCTCCTTGGCGCGCACTCGCATGGGCAGGCTGCCCTGGGGCGTGTGATAATCCATGGCCCAATCTTCACCGGGGCACAGCCGCATTCGCATGGCCACCGGCCCGGTGCGGCACACCCATATCTCCGCAGGCGCCAGGGTCAGTTCCACCTGGGTGAGGGTTTCCGCCACCATTTCGGCGTAGCGGAGGCGCAGGCCTTGCCCCTGCTCCATCAGCGTGGCCGGCACCCGCCGCGCGCCATGCCGCCATGCCCCGGCGGCATCCCGCTGGGCATCCTGAAGGGTGAGCCAGACCCGCACCTGCACCATGCGCACCTCTCTGCTGTACGATATTTGCAAACACCACTATAGCAAAAAAGCGGGCGTGTCGCAACGCCCGCCGGGTGAAAATAAAAGGCTTTTATACGCTCATCCGGCCGCCTTCGGTATCAATGATTTTGAGTATGTTGATCTCTTGCTTATCCTTCGCATCAATGTAAACCAAGTAGTAACTGCCCGACCAGTCACCGCCGAACTCGTAGCACAGCCGCTCTCCCCGTTCGGTGGGGATAATGCACAGGCGTACCCGGTCTACCTCCAGCCTGTCGCTGACCATCTCTGCCGCCTCTTCCTTCGTAATCACCGAGGCCAGGCCGGTGCGGGCGTGATGGTTCATCAGGTAATTGTTGGCCTCCAGCCCCACTACAGCGCCGGTATCCATGCGCACCTGCACCTTCACCAGATCCGGATAGAGCAAGGCCCCATCCTGCACAGTGGCGAAGTTGATCACCGCGATACCGTCGTAAGTCTGCCAGTAATTGGGCTCCACATGGCCGTAACCCTTGGCAGTGAGAAACTCGTAGGCCTTTAGTGCGCAGGCCCCCACATCCAGCCCGCTGCCAAAGCCCGCGCTCTCAGGCATCATCCAGAGAATTTGCCCGCCTTGCTGGGTCACCTGCACGTTCAAAGTGCCGTCCTCGGTCTCCACTGTCACGCCATAGGCGGGGATGACGCCCTGGGTGTTGATGCCCCTGCGCACATCTCGCACGCGCTCTTTGCCCACAAAATCCACGGCCGCCTGCATGGCCTGCTCCACGCTGATCTGCGGCATGCCCGCCAAAGCCAGGGGCGCGCCCGCGTGCTTGCCATCCGAAAAAGGCCCGTCGTACACCAGGGATGGATAGTCGATGCCATTGCTCTTGCCGGCCGCCTGCTCCATTGTGGGCGGGTTCTCGCCCTGATCCTGCCAAAAAATCTGCTCTGCCTCGCCTATGGCCTTGCCGCTGACAATATCCTGCTCCACGCCTCGCAACTGCTCGTTGAGCTGCGCGCAATTGGCGAGCATACCCTCCAGCTGCTGCAAATCCTGGCTGGATAGCGGGCGGCCCTGGGTGATATTTTGTGAGAGCACCCCCGCATAGTCGCCCAACTGGTTGACAAACTTCATGGTGCCGGATATCGCCTCGTGCCGCAGCGGCAGCTGCGAAAGGTTGCTCTGCACGCCCTCTGCCTGGCGCACCAGATCACCCAGCAACTTTTCACCCTGCACCGCGCCGGATGACACCAACAGCTTGCTCAGCCGCATCTCGATATCCGAGAGTGTAGAGAGTACCTCCAGCATGGCCCGCTGTTGCGCGGTGGCCACCTGCTGGCGCAAGGTTTGCACCGTGCGCGCTTGCTGCAGGCTGAACACGCCCTGGGCCACCAGCAGCGCCGAGAGTGTGCCGGGGATACCCCATTTGACGACCCAGGACGGGATGTGGCGGCGTTCGCGTCCTTCTCGCATGACGACAGCTCCTCTAAACGGCGAAGTTGTGCTTGCCTATGGATAACCGGATGGGCCGCGACCATATCCAGCCGCTGGTGGCGGTGTTGGGGTTGTAATAATAGATGCACCCGCCGCTGGGATCCCAGCCGTTCATGGCGTCTCTGGCGGCGCGCAAGGATTCGCTGTCTGGGTTGAGGTTGATCTGACCATCGGAGACACAATCAAAGGCGCCCGGCTGGTAGATGACCCCGGATATGGTGTTTGGAAAGGAGGAATGCCGCACCCGGTTGAGCACCACCGCCCCTACCGCCACCTTGCCCATGTAGGGTTCTCCCCTGGCCTCCCCGTGAATCAGCCTGGCCAGCAGCCGCACCTCGCTGTCGTTAAAGCCGCTTGCGGCCACCGAGGCCTTGGCCCGGCCCGACAGCTGAATGCCCAGCGCCGCAGCGGTGGTGCTGCCCACCACGCCGTCTGCCTTCAGACCGTTCTTGCGCTGAAAGTAAGTGACGGCGTCGTACGTGGCCTGGCCGAACACGCCATCCACCGTGCCGCTGTAGTACCCCCACTGCTTCAGCTTGCGCTGCACGGCGATCACGTTGTCACCCTTGTCTCCCCAAGCCACCGCCACCGCCGCCTGTGCCAGCTGTGCGCCCAGCAGCAGCGCGGCCAGAGCGGCCAGCAGCAAAGGCGCTGCCCTGCGCAAGGCTTTCTTGTGCTGCATGTTCACACTTCACCCCCGCCCAAAAGCCGGATCAGCCGCTGCCACAGGGGGAATGTAAAGCGCACCTGCGCAGGTTCTTGCCGCGCGCCGGGCCAGGCCGCCTGCTGGGTCTCCAGGGCATCCGCGTCGCTCAGGCACAGGGCGGGGTACAGCACGCACCACCAATTGCGCCCTTGCCCCGCACCCAGCACCACCCGCAGGGCAGTGTAGGTGCCCGCAGGCACCCGCAGGTCTCCGTACTGACGGGTGGGAAAATCCCATAAACCAAAGCTGGCTTCCACATCCCCCGTAAATCCCCTCGCCCGCGCCGCACGCACAGCGGTCTGCCGAATGGCATCCAGGTTCTCCTGCACCGCGACACAGGCCGCCCCGTAATTCCCCTGTGCCAGGGCATCCCCAAAGCCTATCAACAGCGCGTCGCGCACCGCCAACTTGGTCTGCTGATCCGCCAGGCTGTCGCTGGCCGCCACTACGTGCAGGCGAATCATGTCCTCTCCCGGCGCCCAGACGGCCTGCGCCTCGGGTGGCGCGGAAGCGGCGCGCCAAGCGAACGCCACCAGACCCAGCAGCGCCAGCGCGCAAAAAAGGCGACCCCTGCGCATGCCATCTCCCCCTCGCATGTTGATGGCTACAGTGTCGCCGCTTTTCCGCGTTTTATGCAGGGGTGATCAGTCGCTTTGGCACAAAGCCACGCCCGCATCTACCGTGCAAGCCAGGCGGCAGGTACGGTATTGCTGGCGTAGCGCTTCTGCGGCCGCCTTTGCCGCCTTAGGCCCCGGAAACAGGCCGTACACCGCCGAGCCGCTGCCAGTCATTTGGGCGGCGATCGCGCCCGCTTGCCGCAGGCGGCCCAGTGCCTCATGTATCTCCGGGCGCAGGGCGGCGGCCACGGGCTCGAGCACGTTGCCCATGGCGCCCGTCAGCAGGGCCACATCGCCCGCTGCCAGAGCCTGCGCCGCCAGATCGTTGCGGGGGCGGGTGGCCGGATTGATATCCTGTGCGTTAAAGGCGGCGAACACATTGCGCGTAGAAAGCCCGCGGCAGGGCTGTATAATCACCAACCACAGCGCCCGCCCGAAGGGCAGGGGCTCTAAAACCTCGCCCACGCCACGGGCGCGCCGCAACCCGCCATACAGGCAAAACGGCACATCCGCGCCTATCTCCAGACCGATAGCGGCCAGTTCTTCCACAGGCAGGCCCAAGCCCCATAACGCGTTCAGCCCCACCAGCACCCCTGCCGCGTCGGCGCTGCCCCCCCCGAGCCCCGCACCCACGGGGATGTGCTTGCTCAAACAGATTTCCGCGCCGCGGGCAACCCCCGCGTGCGCCTGCAAGGCCCGCGCGGCCCGCATCACCAGATTATCCTCGTTGGGCCACACCCGTATCCCCCGGCCTATCACCATACTGAGCTGGTTTGCCCGGCTCAGCTGCAGCGTATCCGAAAGCGTGATGGATTGCATCAGCATATCCAACTCGTGGTAACCGTCCTCCCGCTTACCCAGTATATCCAGCGTCCAGTTGATCTTGGCCCGGGCGCGCACCTCCAACATATCCGTACCTCCTCTGCGGCGCGTTACGCTACACTTATTATACACCAAGCGGGCCTTGGCGCAAGAATCGACACGCGCCGCCTGCACAAAATCAAAATCGCGCCAACAAAATGATGATTTCTGTCGTCTTATCGATTGTAATTCATACAAGCATTGTTTATGATGGGGGTGTCCCTTTGCGCACTGTATTTTATATGACACACCGAGGTGAACCCATGCGCAGATTTTTGTTTTTGCTGCTTGCCTTGGCCCTGCTGATGGCCTTGGACCCGCATGCCTTGGCGGAGCAAGACATTATCGTCATTGACGGGGATTACGCCGCGGAGCCCACCGACGCGCCCGCCGACCTTTCCGCGCCGGATACCGAGTTGCTGCCGCCGGGCCAAACCCCGCCCGCGCCCCAACCCACGCCCTTCACCACCCTGCAGCGCGGGGCCCACGGGGAAACTGTGGCCGCCCTGCAGAGGCTTTTGACGGTTTTGGGCTACTACAACGGTAAAATAAGCGGCGACTTTCTGGATGGCACAGATGCGGCCACCCGCGCCTTTCAGCGCCAAAACGGTCTGGCGGTAAACGGCAAAGTGACCGCCACCACCTGGTACGCCATGACGGCGGATACCGCCATCCGCAAGGATGGCCGCACGGCAGGCGAGGCGCCTGCGCACTCGGCGCCGCCCATCCCCACACTCGGCCCCGGGCAGACCGCCAGCGCGACAGGCTTTGTCTTCCTCCGCGTGCTACAGTACGGCGCCCAGGGAGCGGACGTGCGCGCGCTGCAGCAACGCCTGGCGTCCTTAGACTACTATACCAAGGAAATCAGCGGCAACTTTTTAGGCAACACCCGCAACGCGCTGCGCGCCTTTCAAAAAAACAATGGTCTGAAGGCGGACGGTGTGGCCGGTGAGCAGACCCAGCAAGCCCTGTGGGATGCCCAGGCGCTGGATGCGCGCGCAACCCCGCGCCCCACGCCCACCCCCGCGCCTTTGCGCTACATGCTGCGCGTGGATGTGACCAATCAGGTGACCACCGCTTACGAACTGGATGAACGAGGGGAATACACCATCCCGGTGCGTCAGATGATCTGCTCCACCGGCACCCGCGCCAACCCCACGCCCATCAAGACCATACAGGGCGCCAAAGGCCGGGCGCGTTGGGGCTACTTTCCCGAATGGGGATCCCACGCCCAGTACCTCACCCGCATCGACAGCAGAAACGCCTTCCACTCCGTGCTCTACAGTGAACCCACCGAGCGCGCCCTGGTGATCGGTGCGTACAACGCGCTGGGCAGCCGCGCATCCCACGGGTGCGTGCGCCTCTTGGTGGCGGATGCCAAGTGGATCTACGACAACTGCCTGCCCGGCACCACCATTGAGGTGTTTGAGGGCGCGCCGGATCCGGAACTGACGCAGATGCTCAAGCCCCCGCCCCTGGATAGGCGCACCATGCTGCCCCAGGCCACCCCCGCGCCCACGCCGCCCCTGGTGTGGGATGAAAACGCCGCCCCGCCCCCCTACCGCACCCTGAAGAAGGGCGCGACCGGAGCCGATGTGTGGTGGCTGCAGGCCAAGCTGACCGCCCTGGGTTACTACCACGGCACCATCAGCGCAGGGTACTACGAGGGTACCATCGCGGCGGTGAAGGCCTTTCAGCAGGATGCCGGGCTGACCGTGGACGGCGCGGCCGGGCCTATCACCCTGCAACGACTATATGAGGGCGAGGGCGCGCCGGGCGCGCAAACGACCGGCCAAACCCCCGCGCCAGGCCGCACCGCCGCGCCCATCCCTGCGCCCGTGCCCGGTTCGCTGCTTGTGGTGCCCACCCCCACCCCGGCCCCCAGAACAGGCGGGCTGGGGTAGCGCGCCCTTTTGTGCATGCCCCGGAAGCATTGGATGCATCAGGCAGTGTGCGTCTCTGTTGAAACGCTTGTCCACTACAGGCAACAGTGGTATAATGTGCAGGGAAAAACAATGCCTGGAGGAACACCATGAAGATGCGCCGCACGCTCTGCCTGTTGTTGATTTGCCTGTGCCTGCCCCTGCATGGGCCGGCGGCGGATCGGGCCGACACCCTGCAATACGCGGGTGTATCTATCCGTAGCCTGACGGTGCGGGATACCCCCAGCCGGGAAGGCGCGGTGATCGGCCAGGTGCGCGACCACGCCAAAGTGGATATTTACGACTTTACGCCCGAGTTTCTGCGCATCGCCTACGAAGGCCGCACGGGTTACGTGCTGCGCACCCAGGTGACGGATATCGTGCCCATCAATCCATCCGTAACCTTGCCCTATGGCGCGGTGATACACCACCAAGTAGCCACCGTGCTCACCAATACCAATGTGTACAAAGATAAGGAAGGGGCAGGCGGAGCCTGGTGCACACTGAGCGCGGGCAGCGCCGTCAGCTTTTGGTACATACAGGATGGCTGGGCCACGGTGCCTTATCAGCGCGAGATAGGCTATGTGCCGGTATCCGCGCTCAAGGGCGTCACCCCCGTAGCCCCCACGATGGATTACGCCCGGCCCGGCGACCTGCTTGCATCCTTCACCAGCTTTTACAGCACCGCCAACACAGAGATGAACCGGGGCCGCATGGTCAACATCGACGTAGGGTGCAAGTACATCTGCATCACGCTGCAACCCGGGCAGCAGTTCTCCTTCAACAAGGTGGCCGGGCCTTACCGCCGCGCCCGAGGCTACATGCCCGCGCCGGTGCTCATCAACGGCGCATCCGCGCCGGGCTACGGCGGCGGCACCTGCCAGGTATCCAGCACGCTCTACAACGTGCTGCTGCAGTTGCCCCAGGGTATTACGGTGCTCTACCGCAGGCCCCACGGGCCATCCGGGGCCAAGTACCTGCCCCATGGGGTAGATGCGGCGGTGGGCAATGACACGCTGGATTTGGTTTTTCAAAACGACTTCAGCTTTCCCGTGCGCATAGACGCCCGGGCAAAGGACGGGGCGCTGTTTGTGGCGCTGTACAAGGCGTAAGCCATACTGCTTGCGGCACAGCCTAATATAGGCAGAGCAAAAAGCGCCGTCAAACAGACCCAACGCCGGCAGGCTTTTGTGCAGGCGGTGTTTTAGCTATACCAAAGGTTTTCAATAACCGGCTGCGTCTCTCCCCCAAATGCTCCATTGCTTTCTTCCTTAAACCTTGGCTGCAGGGCATAGCTTGGTTCTATCATGCTCTGTGACATTTCTCAGGTTAATTCGCCATGTACAGCAAAACGAGAGAAGGCGATCGCCGACTCTCGTTTTTTGCTACCCTGCCGAGACACCACTTGCTTTGAGGGGCTTCTTCTAAGCGCCTCCGCGCTTACTCGCCCTTGGGCCCTGCGGCGATGATGGCCGGGTTCATGCCCTGGTACTTGGCAAAGTTCTTCACAAACATGGCCGCCAGCTTCTTAGCATCCGCGTCGTAGGCGGCCTTGTCGGCCCACACGTTGCGGGGCACCAGCACCTCGACGGGTACATCCGGACAGGATGTGGGCACATCCACATTGAAGATGGGGTCGCGCACAAAGGTGGCCTTCTCCAGATCGCCGTTGAGCGCGGCGGTGACCATGGCGCGGGTGTACTTGATGGCCATGCGCTTGCCGCCATTGCCCGCGGGGCCGCCCGACCAGCCGGTGTTGACCAAGTACACGTTGGCGCCGTGCTTGTCTATCTTTTCCCCCAACAACTCCGCGTATACGGATGCGGGACGGGGCAGGAAGGGCGCTCCAAAGCAGGTAGAGAAAGTTGCCTGGGGTTCTGTCACCCCGCGCTCCGTGCCAGCCAGGCGGGCCGTGTAGCCGGATACGAAGTGGTACATAGCGGCCTCGCGGCTCAGTTTGGCCACGGGGGGCAGCACACCGAAGGCATCGGCGGTCAGGAAGATGACAGTCTTGGGGTGCCCGGCCACGCCGGGGATGAGCGCGTTGGGGATATATTCCACCGGATAGCCCACGCGGGTGTTCTCTGTGACGGAACCGTCATCAAAGTTGAACACGCCGGTCTCGGGGTCTATGACCACGTTTTCCACCAGCGCGCCGAAGCGGATGGCATCCCAAATCTGCGGTTCATTCTCTTTGGAAAGGTTGATGCACTTGGCGTAGCAACCACCTTCAAAATTAAACACACCGGTCTCGGACCAGCCATGCTCGTCGTCGCCAATCAGCTTGCGCTTGGGGTCGGCGGAAAGGGTTGTCTTGCCCGTGCCGGAAAGGCCGAAGAACAGCGCGGTATCCCCCGCGTCGCCCACATTGGCCGAGCAGTGCATAGGGAACACATGCTTGGGCGGCAGCAGAAAGTTCATCACCGAGAAGACAGATTTCTTCATCTCGCCCGCGTACTGGCTACCGGCCACCAGCACCAGCTTGCGCTCGAAGGAGAGCACGATGGCGGCCTCGGAATGGGTGCCGTCTATCTCGGGGATACACTTGAAGCCGGGGGCGCAGATGATGGTGAAATCTTCGCTGAAGGCCGCAAGCTGATCGGCCGTGGGCCGCAGCAACAACTGGTGGATGAACATGTTCTGCGAGGCCAGCTCGTTGATCACGCGCACAGAAATGCGATGGGCGGGATCGGCCCCCGCAAAGCCGTCGAACACGAACAGCTCGCGGTTCTGCAAGTAAGCGGTGATGCGGCGCAGAATGCCATCAAATACAGCGGGCGCAATGGGCATGTTGACCTTGCCCCAGTCGATCTCATTGTGAATAGAAGGCTCATCCGCCACAAAGCGATCCTCCGGCGAGCGGCCCGTGTACTTGCCGGTGAAAACCGCAAGCGCGCCGGTATCCGACAGGATGCCCTCCTCGCGCGCCACGGCGCGCTGGGTGAGCTGTGCGGGCGACAGATTGCGATGCACTGCGCTGGGATTGATGATGCCCCACTTGGCCAGGTTCAGTTCGCTCATGTTGATATCCTCCCCAAAAATTGTCATGTGCCGGATCAACGGCGGGGATGCCCCAGGGCAAGGGTAAAAATGAAAGTTTTTGATGGCACGCTTGCATTCTTTGACAATGCCACATCTCTGCCCATATTTTATTTATTCGCTGTCGATCCTCTTATTCCTGCCCGGTTGTGATATTTTTTTGGCAAGAACATCCGCCACACGGATGAACGCGGGTATATCCAGCGCCTCACCCCGCACGCCGGGATCCACACCCGCCGCCTGAGCGCACAGCGTGGCCTGCACCTTATCCAGCGCAAAGGCCGCTCGCAGGTTGTTGGCCAGTGTCTTGCGTCGCATAGCAAAGGCGGCGCGCACCACGCGCAAAAACAGCGCCTCATCTGCGCAGGGCAGCGGGGGCGCTTGCAGCATATCCAGCCGCATAAAGACGGAATCCACCTTGGGCGGGGGACTAAAACAGGCGGCGGGCACAGCCAGGGCCTGGCGCGTTAAGGCGAAGTAGCGGCAGTACACGGCCAGGGGGCCATAGCCATCTCCCCCCGGCTCGGCCAGCATCTTTTGCCCCACCTCGCGCTGCACCATCACGGCCAGCGTATCTACGGGCAGGCGGTAGAGCAACAAGCGCTGCAGTACCTCCGTGGTGATATAGTAGGGCAGGTTGGCCACCACCTTGCACCTGCCGCCGAAATAGCCGGCCATCAAGGCTTCCAGATCCACCCTGCGGATATCTCCCCATACCACCTGCGTGTTGGCCCAGGGGGCCAGCGTCTGCTGCAGCACGGGCATCAGCGCCCTGTCTATCTCCACCGCCACCACGCGGCGGGCGCGGGCGGCCAGCGCCAGGGTCAGGGCGCCGCTGCCGGGGCCAATCTCAAGCACATCGTCCTGGGGTGTCACCCCCGCCGCATCCACCAGACGCGCCAGCAGGGCCGGGTCAGACAAAAAATGCTGGCCGAGGCTGTGCTTCTTTATAAAGCCGTGAGCGCGCAACGCCTGCCGGGGATCATCCATGCCTGCCTCCATTACCCGCGCGGAGCGCGATCACTCTGCAATACGATAGAACCTATGCGCGTTGCGCCAGGTCGCCTGTGCCAAAGTTTCGGCGGGCATGCCCCGCAAATCCGCCACAAAGCGGGCGATGTGCGCCACAGACCGCGGGTCGTTGCGCCGCCCGCGCATCGGCTCTGGGGCCAGGTAGGGGCTATCGGTCTCCACCAGCAGCCTGTCTGTGGGGACGCGCCGGGCAACATCCTGCAAATTGGCAGATTTTTTGAAAGTGACCGGCCCGGCCAGAGAGAGCATGGCCCCCATATCCAGGTAAATCTTGGCGCTCTCCCAACTGCCGGAATAGCAGTGCACCACAAAGGGCGGCAAGCTGTCTCGCCGGGCGCGCAGCAGATCAATAACATCCCCGTGGGCCTCCCGCACGTGCAGAATAACAGGCATATCCAACGCGTGCGCCAATGCCAATTGGCGCAAAAAGGCCTGTCTCTGCGCATCCCTTGGGGAAAAATCGTAGTGATAATCCAGCCCGATCTCGCCCAGGGCCACCACCTGGGGCAGCGCCGCCCAGGCGGTCAGCCGCGGCACATCCGCCTCGGTAAAATCTTTGGCGTCAGATC
>JAITTS010000026.1 GCA_031286995.1 Oscillospiraceae bacterium | reverse complement strand
ATCCCCGCAGATATTTAAGCAGTTGCTGATGGTGGGCGGGGTAGATCGCTACTACCAGGTGGCCCGCTGCTTTCGGGATGAGGATCTGCGGGCCGACCGCCAGCCGGAGTTTACCCAGGTGGATATGGAGATGGCCTTCGTGGAGCAAGAGGATGTGCTCAATCACCTGCAGAGCCTGTTTTGCGCCATCGTGGCCGAGAGCACGGGGCAACAGATCGCGCAGCCATTCCCGCGGGTCACCTGGCGCGAGGCCATGGATACCTATGGCAGCGATAAGCCGGATCTGCGTTTTGGCCTGCCCATTGTAGATGTCAGCGAATGGGCGGCCGGTGGGAGCTTCGGCGTGTTTCAGGGGGTGTTAAAGGCCGGCGGCGTGGTGCGCGCCATCAACGCCAGGGGCTGCGCGGAACTGCCCCGCAGCGCCATAGACGCCATGGGCGCCCAGGCCGTGGCCTTTGGGGCCAGGGGCATGGCGTGGATCGCCATCCGGGCCGACGGCAGTCTCAACACCATCCTCAGCAAGCACTTCACAGCGGCGCAGCTGCAGGCCCTGTTCGGCCAGGTGCAGGCCGGGCCGGGAGACCTGGTGGTCTTCGGCGCGGATGATCTGGCAACTGTCCGCCGCACCCTGGGCCAGCTTCGCCTGTGGCTGGGGGATACCCTGGGCCTGCGGGATAAGGAGAAACTGGCCTTCGCGTTTGTAACGGCCTTTCCGCAGTTCGAGTACGACCCGGCGGAAAAGCGCTACGTGGCCATGCACCACCCCTTCACCATGCCCTTTGAGGAGGATATCCCCTACCTCCTCAGCGACCCGCAGCGGGTGCGCGCCCAGGCCTACGATGTGGTGCTCAACGGGGTAGAGCTGGGCAGCGGTTCCATCCGCATCCATCAGCGGGCCGTGCAGCAGCGCATGTTCGAGGCCCTGGGCTTCTCGCCGGCGGAAAGCCAGGAGAAGTTCGGCTTTCTGCTCAACGCCTTCCGCTACGGCACGCCACCCCACGGGGGCTTCGCCTTCGGGCTGGATCGCCTGGTCATGCTGCTGCTGGGCGCCGATTCTCTGCGGGATGTGATCGCCTTCCCAAAACTGCGGGATGCCTCTTGCCCGCTGACGGGCGCGCCCGGCCCGGTGGATGCGCAGCAGCTTGCGGCCCTGGCGCTGCAGGGCGGCGGCATAGAGACAGCCAAAACGGCCGCCCAGGCCGCGCCCGCGGTGGATGTGGCAAAAATAGCCCGGTTGGCGCGCCTGCGCCTGACGGAGGAAGAGCAGCGCGCCCTGCCCGGGCAGATGGCGGATATCATTGGTTTCGCGGATGCGCTGCTCTCTGTGGATACATCCGGCGTTCCGGAGACCACGGCCCCCAACGGCCTGCGCAATGTGTGGCGGGCGGATGAACCCCGCGCCTGCCTATCCAGAGATGAGGCCCTGGCCGCCGCGCCCACGCAAGTGGAGGGGTTCATCACCGTGCCCAAGACCTTCGAGTAACGGAAGGGTGAGCGATATGTCACACATTACGGCATTGGATGCAGCCGCTCTGTCGGCCGCCCTGGCCCGCGGCGAGGTGACCGCCCAAGAGGCGGCGCGGGCTTATTTGGATAATATCGCGCGCGAGGAACCGCGCGTGGGCGCGTACCTGACTGTCACCCCGGAAAGGGCGTTGGAGGCTGCCGAGCGCGTGGATGCCGCCAGGCGCGCCGGGCAGGCGCTGCCCCCATTGGCGGGTGTGCCGGCGGGGCTGAAGGATAATCTGTGCACCAGGGGCGTGCGCACCACTTGTGCCTCGCGCATGCTGGCCGGCTATGTGCCGCCCTACGATGCCACCGCCGTGGCGCGCTTGGCACAGGCGGGTGTGCCGTGCCTGGGCAAGCTGAACATGGATGAGTTCGCCATGGGCTCCAGCACCGAGCACTCGGCCCTGGGCACAACCCGCAACCCGCTGGATATTACCCGCGTGCCGGGGGGCAGCAGCGGCGGCGCGGCGGCGGCCGTGGCCGCGGGGGAGGCTGCCTTCACCCTGGGCTCGGATACCGGCGGTTCCATCCGTCAGCCTGCGGCCTTCTGCGGCGTGGTGGGCATGAAGCCCACCTACGGCGCGGTATCCCGCTACGGGCTGGTGGCCTTCGGTTCGTCGTTGGATCAAATCGGCCCGCTCACCCGCACTGTGCGCGATTCCGCCATGGTCCTGGATGCCCTGGCGGGCTACGACCCGCTGGATGCCACCAGCGTGGATAGGCCCTACGGCGGCTACACGGAGGATTTGGAAAAGGGCGTGGCCGGGCTGACCCTGGCCCTGCCGGATGAGCTTTTTGGCCGGGGCATCGCCCCGGATGTGGCCGCCGCCGTAGAGGCCGCCGCCCTGCGGTACGAGGCCATGGGCGCGCGCCTCACCCGCGTATCCATGCCGGCTTTGCGCCACGCGCTGCCCGCCTACTACATCCTCTCCAGTGCGGAGGCATCCAGCAATCTCTCGCGCTTTGACGGCGTGCGCTACGGCCACCGGGCCACAGCCTACGAGAGCCTGGATGAGCTCTACGAGGCATCCCGCAGCGAAGGTTTCGGGCCAGAGGTCAAGCGCCGCATCTTGCTGGGCACTTTCGCGCTCAGCGCCGGGTATGTGGATGCCTACTACAAGCAGGCCCTCAAGGTGCGCACCTTGATCCGGCAGGATTTTGACAGAGCGCTGGCGCAGTGCGATATGATGCTCTCCCCGGTCGCGCCCACGGTGGCCTATAAGCTGGGGGAAAAGACCCAAGACCCCATGACCATGTACATGGGCGATATCTGCACCGTGCCCGCCAACGTGGCGGGCATCCCCGCCCTGGCCATGCCCTGCGGCGCGGGGGAAGGCGGCATGCCCGTGGGCCTGCAATTGATGGGCAAGGCCTTTGATGAAAAAACACTCTACCGCGTCGCCTATGCGCTGGAGAGGGAGGGCCTGTGATGCAAACCGCTTATGAAATGGTCATCGGCCTGGAGGTACATGTGGAGCTGAAGACCCGCACCAAGATATTCTGCGGCTGCCCCACAGCCTTTCATGCGCCGCCCAACACCCAGTGTTGCCCCGTGTGCCTGGGGCTGCCCGGCGCGCTGCCTGTGCTGAACCGGGATGCGGTCACCTTTGCCGTGCGCGCGGGGCTGGCGACAAACTGCCGTATCGCGGGCTTCGCGGTGCAGGATCGCAAGAACTATTTTTACCCAGACCTGCCCAAGGCCTACCAAATCTCTCAGTACGATCATCCGCTGTGTCAGGGCGGTTACCTGGATGTTGAGGCGGAGGACGGCCCGCACCGGGTGGGCATCACCCGCATCCACATTGAGGAGGATGCGGGCAAGTTGCTGCACAACGATGCGGATGGTACCCGCATGGATCTGAACCGGTGCGGCGTGCCCCTCATTGAGCTGGTGACAGAGCCGGATATCCGATCCGCCGCCCAGGCCAGGGCCTTTCTGCAAAAGCTGCGGGCCATCCTGCTCTGCGCCGGGGTGTCGGATTGCAAGATGAACGAGGGCTCCATGCGCTGCGATGTCAATCTCTCTGTGCGCAGGCGGGGGGAAAAGACCCTGGGCACGCGCACGGAGATGAAGAACCTCAACTCCTTCGCCTTTATCGTGCGCGCCATTGAGCACGAATTTCAGCGTCAGGTGGATGCCGTATCCGCCGGGGAGAGCATTGTGCAGCAGACCCGGCGCTTCGACCCGGCCACGGGCAAAACCTACGCCATGCGCACCAAGGAGAACGCGGATGACTATCGCTACTTCCCGGATCCCGACTTGCCGCCCATCTTTTTGACCGATGGGGATATCCAGGCCATCCGCGCCGCCCTGCCTGAACTGCCGAATGCCAAGCAGGCGCGCTATGAGCGGGATTTTGGCCTCTCCGTGCGTGATGCGGCGGCCCTGTGCGCGCAACCCCCGCTGTGTGACGCTTTTGATGCGGCCGCGCCCCTGTGCAAGGAACCCCTGCGCCTGCTGCACCTGATGCTGGGCGAGTTGCTGCGCCTTTACGATGGGGAAGGGGATGTGCCCGTTTCGCCCGCACGCTTGGCCGCTTTGGCTAACCTGCTCAGCGATAGGGTCATTCACATGGGTGCGGCCAAGCAGGTGTTGCAGGCGATGCTCAAAAGCCCCGATGCCCCGGAGAAGATTGTGCGCGACTTGGGCCTGACCCAGGTGAGCGACACGGGCACGCTCGCCCAGGCTGTGGAGCGGGTGCTGGATGAAAACACCGCGCTGGTGCAGACCTACTTGGGCGGCAAGGAAAATGCCCTGCAAGCCCTGATGGGCTATGTGATGCGCGACACCCAGGGCAAGGCAAATCCGGCGCTGGCGGCATCCCTGTTGAAGGAAGCGGTGATGAAGCGGCGTTGAGCCCATTGCCGCGGCAGCGGCCTTTTGCCGGCTTGTTCCGCTTTCATGCCGATTGGATCAGGCAAAGGCTTTGCCGCCCGCAATGACGAAGGGAGGGTGCTTTTCAAAAAAAGAATGGGATTGAATCTTGACCGCGTTCATGCGATAATAATATCAAGATATATCAGCCCATGCAAGCGGGGCGCGCGCACGAAAGAGGGATGGCCATGTACCACGGGCACAGGAGGGGGATGCGCCTCTCCAGGTTGCTGTGTGCTGCGTTGGCGGCGGTTTGTTTTGCTTCCCCCATAGCATCAGGCGCGGCGGATGCAGGCCCTAGCGCCGGGCGGGAGTATGCCTCCTACAGGGATATTCCCGGCGTCACCAAGGAAGAAATTGCGGCCATTGAAGCCCTGCGCGAGCAGTACGATACCTTGATTTATGGCATGACGCTGAGCACCGAGTGCTTCCGGGATGAAAACCTGCAGATCAGCGGTTTCGCCGCCATGGTGTGTGCGTGGTGTAGCGACCTATTCGGCATCCGCTTTCAGCCCGTTGTCTACGGTTGGGACGCCCTGCTGAGCGGTATGGCGGATGGTTCCATCGCTTTTTCGGGCGAGATATCCAGCGCGCTGGCGGATGAGCCGGGCTATTATATGACCGAGGCCGTGGCCGAGCGCAAAGTGCAGGGTATTCGCCTGCAAAGCAGTGAAAGCCCGGCTGCCATCGCCCGCAGCCGATTTTTGCACTATGGTTTTTTAGAGGGTACGCCCACAGAGGGTTTGGTGGCATCTCACGTGCAGCCGGGGCTCAATCAGCCCGTGCTCAACTACGACGATGCCTATCAACAACTGGCGCGCGGCGATGCGGATGTGGTGTTTCTGGATGAGAGCGCCCAAGCCGCGCTGCTGCGCTATGACAATCTGCTGGCCGAAGATGTGCTGCCCCTGACCTATGACAGGGTATCTATCGCCACCATGGATGCGCGTTTTGCGCCCATCATCTCTGTGCTGCAAAAGTATTTGAAGAATACCGGCACCTACCGTTTTACCGAGATGTACGAGGCGGGAGACCGCGCCTGGCGGCGTTACAAGCTGACGCACCTGCTACCCGATGATGTGGAGGCTTTTCTTAAAAAGCGCCAGGCGGATGAAACGCCTGTCACCGTCATGCTGGAAGCGGATAATTACCCCGTCACCTTCTACAACGATCAGGAGGGCACATGGCAAGGCATCGCCATGGATATTCTGCGAGAGATGGAGACCCTGACTGGCCTCACCTTCACCCCATACGTGCTGCAAAGCGGCGTGGATGCGGCCGCCCTGGCGCCGCTGCAAGAGGGCCGGGTGGATATGACGGCGGAGCTCATCCAGATAGAATCTCGTGAGGATCAGTATCTGTGGGCGGATACGGCCTATCAATCCGATTCTTGCGCGTTGATATCCGTCGCGGATTATCGCAGCCTGACGCTCAGCGACGTGCCCAATGTGCGCGTGGGTCTCGTTGCGGGCAGCGCTTACGAAGAAATCTTCCGGGAGATGTTCCCCAAACATCCGAACGCCACGGCCTACGGCACCAAGATGGAAGCCATAGATGCCCTGGCACGCGGGGATATTGATCTGTTGATGGGTACGCGCAATCTGCTGCTCTACATTACCAACTATCTGGAACGGGCGGGCTACAAGGCCAACCTGGTGCTGCATCGTCAGTATGGGGTCAGCTTTGGTTTTCCCACGGATAGAGGCTATCTGCGCGCCGTGCTCAGCAAGGCCCAGAGCCTGGTGGATACCGATGCCATCGTGGATAATTGGACGCGCCGGGTGTTCGATTACCGCGGCGCCCTGGCCCGGGCGCGCATCCCTTACCTGGTGGGCGTATCCATGCTGTTGCTGACGGTGATGGCTATGCTGGGCGCATTGCTGCTGCGCGGTCGCCAGGCGGCGGTCAAGCTGGAGGAGACCGTGCGCCAGCGCACGCAAGAGTTACAGGTGCAGACGGAGACCGCGCGGGTGGCATCCCGGGCCAAGAGCGAGTTTTTGGCGCGCATGAGCCACGAAATACGTACCCCCCTCAATGCCATCTTGGGCATGACGGAGATCGCGCGGCGCGCGGATAAGGTATCCAAGAAAGATGCCTCGCTGGATGAGATTTTGGTCGCCTCCACCCATCTGCTGGGCATCCTCAATGACGTACTGGATATGTCCAAAATAGAAAGCGGCAAGTTCACCCTGGCCTGGGATGACTTTGCGTTGCGCCCGGCGCTGGAGGAAGTATCCAACATCATTGCCCAGCGCTGCGCGGAAAAGCGCATCCGCTTTCTGACGGATTTTCAGGTGCCGCCTGCCGCCGGGGTCATGGGGGATAGGCTGCGCCTGAAACAGGTGCTCATCAATCTGCTGGGCAACGCCGTCAAGTTTACGCCGGAGGAGGGCACCATTCACTTCGCCGCCGCAGCGAGAGATACGCAGGGCCGCCTCGCTGTCAGCTTCAAAGTGCAGGATAGCGGCATCGGCATGTCCCCGGATCAGATGAAGAACCTGTTCAATGCCTTTGAGCAAGCGGATAACACCATCGCCGTGCGCTTTGGCGGCACGGGGCTTGGCCTGGCCATCAGCCAGAACCTGGTGCGGCAGATGGGCGGAGAGATTATGGCGGAGAGCGCCCTGGGCCAGGGCTCTGTCTTCCACTTTACGCTCTACATGCAGCAGGCGGATGTACAGCAGCCAGAGCAAGCGCTGCCCCCCGGCGGCATGCTGGATCTATCCGGTGGCAAGCGCATTCTGCTGGCCGAGGATATTGAGATCAACCGCATCATTCTCGTGGAACTGCTGGCCGATACCCGCGTGGCCATTGACCAGGCGGAAGATGGCGCCCAGGCCGTACAGATTTTTTCCGACGCGCCGGAGGGCACCTACGGCCTGATCTTTATGGATGTGCAGATGCCCAACCTGGATGGCTACGAGAGTACCCGGCGTATCCGCGCCCTGCCAAGGCGGGATGCCCGCAGCGTGCCCATCATCGCCATGACGGCCAACGCTTACCGCGAGGATATTGATAAGGCTTTGGAAGCGGGCATGAACGGGCACTTGGCCAAACCCATCAATGTGGATGAGGTGATCAAGACTTTGGCGCGCTGGCTGGGGGACGCCGGCAGTGCGCATGCGGGCGCCGATTACAAATAGGGCACCATGTCGCAAAGCCGCTCAAAAATCAAGTGCGGCTGTGTTTCCGCTTGCGCCGCGGCTGCCCTTGTGGTTTCGCCGGTCAGCACCAGCACGGCGGTCATGCCAAAGCGTACGCCCGTGGCGATATCGGTGTAGAGCCTGTCGCCCACCATGGCGCAGGCTTCGGCGCGCTGGCGCACCAGGGCCAAGGCCCCTTCTACAATGCCCCTGTGGGGCTTGCCGATGATCACATCGGCCTGCCGCCCCGTGCTCGCTTCTATAAAGGCCATGATGGCGCCAATATCCGGCGCGAAGCCCGTTTCCGTGGGGCAGTTGAAGTCTGGATGGGTGGCGATGTAGGGCAGGCCCGCGCGCAGCAGATCGCATACACGGGCTAGGCGCGCATAGGTCAGGCCGGTGTCAAAACCCACCAGCACGTAATCCGGGCTGGTATCATCCAGCGCCAGCCCCATGGCCTCCAGTTCGTGCCGCAGGGCCTCATTGCCCAGCAGAAAGCCACGCTTCCCGCTGAAGCGGCGCAGGGCGTATTCCCCGGCGGCTTGGCCGGATGTATACACCCGCAGGAAGGCGGGTGGCACGCCCATGCCCCGAAGTTTTTGCAGGTAGTGCGCCGCGCTCTTGGATGAGTTGTTGGTCAAAAACAGCGCTTCACGCCCCGTGCGCGCCAGGGCGGCCAAAAAATCCAGGCTGCCGGGCAGCAGCCTGTCGCCCAGGTAAAAGGTGCCGTCCATATCCAGCAAAAAACAGCGTACTGCTGCCAAGCGCGCGCGGATGGCCGCGCTCTCTGGCAGGCTCACGCCTCTTGCGCGGCGGCGGGGGTACAGCACACAAACCCCGCCACCAGGTAGAACAGGGGGTGGAAGGGCCCCTGCCCGCCGATGAGGTAGATGGATTCCAGCATCGCGCCTACGCAGCAGCACAGCAGCACCACAGGCAAAAATTGATCGCCGAAGGATAGGCCGCGGCGCGGCAGCACCACCCGCAGGCTGCTTAAAAATAGCAGCAGCAAAAATACGGCCAGGGCCACAAAGCCCGGCAAGCCCGTGGCCGCCAGTACCTGCAAGTAGGCGTTGTGCGCTTCGCCCCCAAAGCGCTCTAGCATGGGGTGTGCCTCCGCCATGCCGTCGTGGCTGATGCCGGTCAGTAGGTATTGCGGGTGGGTTTTGAGCACGTAGAGCACGGTGCGCCAGATATCGGTGCGCCCCGTAAAGCTTTGCAGGTCGGGCATCAGCGCGCGCTGTTCGGTCAGCTGCAATGCCGGGGTATTCGCCCCATCCGGGGGTGCGGGGTTTTCCCCCGGGGTCTGGGCTTGCTGCACGGCGCTCTCAATCTCGCGGGCCAAGGCCTCCACTGGGGCGGGGGCCTGGGCCCAGGCGGCGGTCGCCTGGGCCACCAGCCGCACGGAGAGGGTAAGGGCAAAGTAGCTGGCGACGGATATCACCAACGCCAGGCCTACACCCAGCAGTGCCCCGCTCAGCGCCTTTAAGGCGCGCTGCCGCCACACCCACAAGAAACCGGCGCAGGCCAGGCCCAGGGTGGTGATGATCATGGCCGCGCGTGAATCGGTCAGGCCGATCACCGCGTACTGTGGAATCATGGCCAGGCCGCAGAGGGTGCGCACCAGCAGGTGACGGCTGGTGCCGGCCAGGTATAGGGTCAGCAGCAGCACCAGCATGCACAGCGAGCCCGTGGCGTTGGGGTGCATACCCGCTATGACTAAGCGTGAGTCGTTATGCAGTTGGGAGATGCCCACCAGTACCCGGCCATCCGCCGCCAGAACGGGTGTCTGCGTCAGCACTGTAATCAACGCCAACACGCACAGCGCCGTGCACACGGTCAAAAAGGCGCACAGCATGGTGCGAAACACTGGCTTGCGCCGCTCAACAGGCAGCGCAAAGGGCAACGGGAAGCATACCAGGGCAGAAAAGATCATGTGAAACTGGGTATTTTGATAGGCCGCGTACAACTGCCAGCCGTACAGCAACACCCCGCATAGGGAGGATACCGCGATCCACGCCACGTAACCGAGCAACAGCTTGGTCTCCAGCCGGCCAAACACGCCGGGTTGCGCCAACATCAGAGCCGCCAGCATGGCGGATGCGGGGTGCAACGCCACGCGCAGCACAATGGAAAAGGCGGTGGGGTTGAACCCCGCATACAGTATCAGCAGTAAGTAGGCCAAGATATATGCGGGCGCCAGGCGCATCAGCCACCTGGCCGGGGCATTGGGCCGATCATTCATCGCGCGTTCCTCCTAAGTGTTTTTCGTGAGATGTTTGTAGTCGTAATGGCGCAACCATTATCGCATACTTGCCCTGGGAGCGCAAGGCCGCCGCCGCGGTTAGAGGGGCACGGGGGTGCCGCACGGTACGGAACCGGGGGAACGCGCATGCCGCTTCGAAGGGAACAAAAAGAGGCTGACCCGCGTCAGCCCCTTTTTTTCGTGCCTGCGCTTACTTGGCGTTGGCGGCGTAGAAGGCGTCTACCTGCCGTTGCAGCTCGGCCTTCACCACATCATTGCCCGCAGCGGTGGCCTGCTCGGCAAGTTTGGCGATATCCGCGTCTAGGTCGGTGCTCACACCCACGGAGAGGGGATAGTAGTATTGAGCATACACGTTCTGCATGGCCGCGTACTCGTTCTTGACGGGCGCGGTATCCATGTTGAAGGAACGGAAGATGTTGGGTACCACGGCGGCCTCCAGCGCGGCCTTCTCCTCGACGTAGGTGGGCGGCGCGCCTACGCCCTGGCGGTGGAATTTCTCCATGCGGAAGCCCCAGGTGCCCGGCTCGCTGGCGAAGGTATCCTGATTGGCCACCTTCACAAAGCCGTTCTCGTCAAACTCATAGTCCACACCCTCAATGCCATAGGTCAGCATGTTGTAGTAGCGGGCGTCGGTGCGGATCTTATCCAGCAGCATCAGCGCGCGATCCGGATGCTTGGATGAGCTGGGCACGGCCATGGTATCCTGCAGGTAGGATAGGTGATTGATCTTGGGCACCAGGTTGGTCCATTCAATCTTCCACTCATTGGGGTTCTGGATGTAATCACTGACGTAGTTGTCAAAGTTATGCACGCGGGATGCGGCCACACCCTGCTTCATCATGGTGCCACCGTCGTCGGTGATGGAGAGGATGGACTTGGGCCAGAAGCCCCTATCCGACCAATCCTTCATCTTTTCGGCCATCTCACGGAAGCCTTCCCATTCGTGGGCGGCAAAGACCGTGGGCTTTTCCGCAGTGGTGTCGATGTAGTACACACCGCCGGTGCTGCCCGTCAACGGGTGCAGGCCCTTGCTGAACATCCAGGCATCCTCAAAGAGCGGGTCGTTGTAGCCACCCGCCGCATCCGTAAAGCTGGGCTCATTATCCACAATGGCCTGCAGGTAGGCGGCGTAGCTGTCAAAATCCGTCACGGGGGGCAGGTTGTACTTTTCGCGCAGGTCGCCGCGCACAATGGCGCCGTAGGCGCTGTAGGTCTTGACGTTGCTGGTGTAGGCGTACACGTGGCCATCTACAGAGCCCTGCACCAGCGCCTCGGGGGGCTGATCTTTCAGGCTTTCGGCGCAGTAGATGGGCAGCAGATCCTCCAGGGGCAAGAACGCGCCGCGCTTGGCCAGGTTGGCGAAGTCGATCCACGTGGCGGCGTAGATAAGGTCGATCTCTTCGTTAGAGCTGAGCAGCAACGGGTACTTGGTGGTGTACTCGCCCCAGCCGATGAAGTACACGGATAGCGTGCAGTTCAACTCTTCCAGCGCCATCTTGTTGAACTCTTCCAGCATGGCGGGGTAACGCGGGGGTTCGTTGCCGAACAGATACATCACCAGTTCTACCCGTTCGGAGGTATCCAGCGGGTTATCCGCCGCCAGAGCGGCCGCGGGCAGCATGCCCATCAGCAGGGCGAGCGCCAGGGCCAGTGCCAGGGAACGAAACGCTTTCTTCATGTTTGTGCCTCCCTTTTATTATTGGTACCACCGCGCTATCCTTTGACCGCGCCGATGGTGATCCCCTTCACAAAGTATTTCTGCACAAAGGGATAGACCAGCAAAATAGGCCCCATGGCCACCACCGCCATGGCCATGCGCAGGGATTGGCTGGGCAACTGCGCCACCGCCACCTGGGTCTGCGAGGCAATGCGCGCCAGCGCCTGGGCGGATGAGATCATGTTGTAGAGCAGGTATTGCAGGGGATAGAGCGCTTGTTTGCTGATGTAGAGCATGGCGTTGTACCAGTCGTTCCAATAATCCAGGGCGATAAACAGGCCAATGGTGGCCAGGCCCGGCTTGGCCAGCGGCAGCACCAGTTGCACGTAGACGCGCATCTCGCCCGCGCCGTCTATCTTGGCCGACTCAATGATGGAGGCGGGGATGGAGGCCATAAAGCTGCGCATGATGAGCAGGTAGAAGACGTTGAACAGCAGGGGCAATATCAGCGCCAGCAAGTTGTTCTTCAGCCCGAGGTAGCGCACCAGAAAGATGTAGGTGGAGATGAGCCCGCCGTTGAAGAGCGTAGTGAAATAGAAGAAGAAGGCGATGCGGTTGCGATACTTTAGATCCTTGCGGCTGAGCACGTAGGCGGTCATGGAGATAAGCATCAGCCCGGCCAGGGTGCCGGCGCCGGTCACCACCAGCGTGACGCCGTAGGCGCGAAAGATATCCGACGGGTTCTTAAAGAGCGTCTCGTACGCCTTGGTGGAGAGCTCGCCCGGCCACAGATCAAAGCCGTGCGTGGCGATGTAGGTTTCATTGGTGAAGGATGCCGACACCAGCATAATGAAGGGCAGCAGGCAGGTCAGCGCCACCAGGCCCACCAGCAGCTTGCCCAGGTAGTTGAAGGCCAGAAAAGAGGCGGGGGTCTTGATGCGGTTGCGGTTTTTTTGCCTGCCGGGGCGCGCGGGGTTTGTGGCGGACATGGGCGGCCCTCCTTTCTCTGTGAATGGGGGTTAAAACAGGGCGTAATCCGGCTCCGTTCGTTTGACCAGCCAGTTCACCGCGATAATGATCAAAAAGCACAGCACAGATTGGTACAGCGTGGCCGCGGCGGTCATGCCCACATCTCCGCCGGATATCAGGGACCGGAACACGTAGGTGTCTATCACATCTGTGGCGTTAAACAGCTGTCCGTTCATGCCGATGAGCTGGAAGAACATTTGAAAATCGCCCCGCAGGATGCGGCTGATGTTGAGCAGAAAGATGACAATGACCGTGGGCTTGACGGAGGGCAGGGTGATGTAGGCTATCTTTCGCCAGATGTTCGCCCCGTCTATATCCGCGGCCTCGTAGCACTCTGCGTCAATGCTGGTGATGGCGGCGATGTAGATGATGGAGTTGTAGCCCACCCACTTCCAGCAGTTAAAGGCCATGATGATGAAGACCCACGCGCCGGGGATGCCGTACAGGTTTACCCGCGCACCGCCAAGCGCTTCCATCATGTTGTTGAGGGAGCCTATTTCGTAGTTGAAAAAGTTGTAGGCAAAGGAGCCCACGATAATCCACGATATAAAGTAGGGCAAAAAGATGACGGACTGCGTGGCGCGCTTAAAGATGCGACCGCGCATCTCGGTGATGACGATGGCCACCACCATGGAGAGCGCCTGGGATGTGACGAGGTTGAACAGGTTGTAGAACGCGGTGTTGAGCGTGATGCTGAAACCCTTGCCGGATATAAACAGAAAACGAAAATTATCAAAGCCCCCGTACTTGGCCCAGGGGCTGTCAAAGATGCCTAAATTGTACTGATAATTCTTAAAGGCCACCACCAGGCCGGCCATGGGGATGTAGAGTATCACCACCGCCAGCAGCACGGCGGGCAGCAGCATGGCATAGAGCGTGCGGTTGCGCCGCATTTCGCGCAAAAAACCGTTGCGTTGTTTCATGGCGCGCTCCTTACAGGGCAGGCATCGCAAACGATACACCCAAATTGCTAATTTCTTATTCAGTTTATCAGACAAATAGCTAGAAAAATAGCTGCCAATCTTGCGTTTTCAGGTAAAATCTTATGATGTGTGAGGGCGCTCTAGCCCAGCGTGTCGCTTTGCTTGCGCCGGGCGGGCATGCGCAGGCATACCCGGGTGCCGAAGCCCTGGGTATCCTCAAAGGCCAGGCCGTAGTTTTCGCCGTAGCACAGGCGAAGGCGCATATGGATGTTGCGCAGCCCGTAACCTTGCTGGGGGTTTTGCTCATGCTGGGCCGCGATGCTGCGGGCAACCTGCGGGCTGATGCCCACGCCGTCATCCTGCACCGTGATCACCAGGCTGTCTCCCTCCCGGCGGGCGTGGATGCGAATGTGCACAGACCGCGCCGCGTTTGCGGCAGGCAGGCCGTGCAGTACGCAGTTTTCCACCAAGGGTTGCAGGATGAGCTTGAGCACCTCCAGCCCGCCCAGGGCATCGGGTACATCCGTCGTTAAGATGATACGCCCATCAAAGCGAGAGTTTTGTATCTGCGCGTACACGCGCGCATGCTCCACTTCGTCGCGCAGGCGCACAAAGTCGCGCCCTTTGCCCAGGCTAAGTCGGTAGAAGCGGGCCAGGGCTTGGGCCAGTTCCGCCAATTCCGGCGCGTCGTGACTTAGGGCCTGCCAATTCATCAAATCCAGCGTGTTGTAGAGAAAATGCGGGTTGATCTGCGCTTGCAGCGCGCGCAGTTCCGCCTGCTTGATGGCTTTGCCATCCTCGTACTGTTGGCGGGCAAAGGCGCCCATGGCGCTGATCATGTAGTTAAAGGTTTGACACAGTACGCCAATCTCATCCTGAGCGCCCACAGGTACCCGTACGGAAAGATCGCCGCGCTCCACCACATCGGCCATGCGTGCGGAGAGCACGGAGAGCCGGCCTGTTACGGAGCGCGAGAGCAGCCAGATGAGCACAAAGGCCAAGGCCATCAAAGGCACCATCCAGGTCAGCACGCCGCGCAGCACGCGCTGATCCAGCGCGTTGAAGGCCTGGGTGGGTATCCAGGCCACCATGCGCCAATCCGTATCCGCCACGCTTTGGGCGTTCACCAGGTATGCCCCATCCGTCAGAATTGTGTGAACCCACCCTTGAGCGGCCGCGGCGGGCAAGGGCTGGCCCGCGTAGCGGGCGGCGGCCTCATCATCCGAGGCGGCGACGATCTGCCCGGCGCCGTTGATCAGGCAGGCCCCCCCCCCCGCCGTGACGAGGGAGGTGGCCAGTATATCCTCCACCACCCGCGCGCGCAGGCTCACCCGCACCGCGCCCACCACCAGACCGTAGTCACCCTGGGCGCGAACGGTGCGCATCAGGCTGATGACCGGCTGGGCATCCTTGCCCAGGGGCATGGGGGGCAGCCACACCGGCCGGCCTTCCCCTTGCCACAGGGCAGCAAAATCTTTGCCGGCCAGGGCGGGAAAAGGGCTAAAGTTGATATCCTGCGCGGTGTAGGTACAGCTGCCTTGCACATAGAGGCGCACGTTGTAGATGTTGCGGGCCTCCAGCGTCACCAGCGCATCCCACACCTTGCGCATCAGGCGGTACTCATCCCCCAGATCAATGGGCGTGCCTTGGGCGCTCTGCTCCAGCAGGCGCTGGGCATCCGGGTTGCTGGCCACAATATCCATGGCGTAGCGGGCCGCCCGGGCCTCGCCCTCCAATACGGTCATGGCCTGGGCGAAGGATCGGGCGGCGGCAAAGCGCAACTGGGCGCGGTTGTCATTGGCGGATGTGTTGTAGAGCACCAGGGTGACGCACACGCTCAATGCCAAAAAGAGCCCCGCGAACAGCAACGACAGCTTGAAGCGCAGGGGCAGGCTCTCTAACCGGCGGTTCGCAGGCCGGGGCAGTCCGCGCTGCATCACATCATCTTCTCCCGATAGGCTTTGGGCGTCATGCCCATGGCCTTTCTAAAGGCCTTGGTGAAGTAGTTGGCATCGGTGTAACCGCAGCGCTGGGCCACCTGGTACAGCTTTAACGTGCGCTCGCGCAGCAGACCGCACGCATGCCGCATGCGCATGGCCGACAGGTATTGTCTCACGGTGTCGCCCATCTCTTTTTTGAAGAGGCTTGCCAGGTAGGTGGGGGATGTGTATACCTGGCGGGCGATGGCCGTCAGGTCTAGCGCAGGGTCACTCAAAGCGCCCTGCATGTAGCGTAGGGCATCCTGTACTTTGGGGTTGAGGGGCATGCCCTGCGCGCCGGTGGGGAAGGCGGTCTCTATTCTCTCCGTCAGCGCCCCGTGCAGGGCATCCAAATCCGGCAGCGCATCCAGGGCGGCGCGCAGCGCCTCGATGGCAGAGGCCTCATCCTGGGGCATCCAGCCCCGCCGTTCGGTTTGGTAGCACAGCTGAAAATACGTGCCGTGCAGGGCGCTTACATCCGGCGAGGCCGCAACCAGCGCCTCGCGTACGCGCTGGGCCGCAGCCAGCACCCCTTGTCTGTCGCCCCGGTGCAAGGCTTCTGCGTATTGGGCAGCCAGGGCGGCGCTGTGGGCATCCTGCCGCCAGCCGCTGAGCTGCTCGCACTCCGCCACGGCGCGGGCAAGCACCCGGGTCAGCTCCGCAATGCTGACGGGTTTTTCCACATAGCTGACCGCAGATAGCTCAATGGCGGCCTTGAGGTACGCCTTATCTGAATAGCCGCTTAAAAAAATAATGCGGCACTTGGGCAGGCTTTTTCGTAGCGTCTGGCACAGCGCAATGCCATCCATGCCTGGCATGCGTATGTCGGATATCACGATATCCGGGCGCATCTCCCGGCACAGCGACAGCATCTGCGGCGCATCCGCCACGGCGCGCACCTGCTCAATACCCAGCGCGCGCCAAGGCACGTGGCACAGCAGGCCCTCGCGTGTGGCGCGTTCGTCATCCACAATGGCGGCCTTCCACATGGCGGCCCCTCCTCCCCGGCGGGCAGTCAAATCCCTTTGCGGGCGGCACGCTTGCGGGCCTGGTGCATCAGCAGAAAAAAAGCCTGGCCTTCCGGCGACTGGCCGGGTCTATCAAAGTGCGGGGCGCCGCACACATCGCGGATAAAGCCGAAGGCATCCATTTTTTTGCGGGCCGCTCTGTACAGTTGATCGGCCACGCGGCCCCAGCGCGGGGGTAGCCAACCCGCGGCCATGCCCCGGTAAAGGGTGTAGGCCAGCATTTGGGATAGATTGGTTTCTACAAAGGTATCCGGCTCGTCCACCACATCGTGAAAGAGGCCATCAGACCGCAGGAAGGGCATCAAGCTGTCGATAAGACCGCGCGCTTTTCGCGCCAGGTCGTCCGCCGCATCCGGCAGGGCGTCAATCAAGCGCGCCATGGCGGCCAAGGCCCAGCCGTTGCCCGTGCCCCAGTGGGCGGCGCGGATAAAGGCGCGGCGCTCATCATCCCACATGTGGCGCATCAGCCCGCTGCCCTCGTCCCAGAGGCAATCGTAGTAGCCCGTAAACTGAACCATCGCTTGCTGCGCGTGCCCTGTCACCGCCAGGAAGGGCGGCAGCATGTACATGGAATCCACCCAGAACTGCTTGCTGCTGACCATGTGGTAGCACACACCTTGAGCGTTGCGCGGCATGCCCGACAGCGCCCACGCCAACAGGTTTTCGTAGGCGCGCCACAGGCCGGGCTCTCCTGTGCGGCGGGCGGCCACCCACAGCGCCTCGCCTGCGGCGCAGGGATCCGTGGCCGCGTCATCCCCGCCGATAGCCGCCACCCGCCCGTCGGGTAGCGCGCGGTAGGCGGCCTCCCGCGCCATGGCGATCACAAGGCCGTATTCTCTGCGCTCTAAAAAAGCCTGCATGGCCACGCCCTGTTCCCAGGGGTAGCGCTGCATGGCCAAAAGGGCCTGTTTGGCCCGCTTGGCCGGGCTGGCCGGTTGCACGCCCATCGGGTCGCCCCCCTCTCGAAGGCCTTCGTTCTACAAAAATTGTAACGAAAACGAGGCGGTCTGTCAAGGCAGGGAAAAAGTGCCCGCGCGGCGAACGGAACATTATGCAGAAGCGCCCGCGAAACGGGCCGGGAAAGTGAGCCGAACAATGATGCGAACCACCGCGCGCGCCCTGGCGCTGGCCTTTATGCTGCTGGCGGTATGCTTGTTTTGCGCCGCCCCGGCCCGGGCAGGGCAGGGGGAAGAGACCACCATCTACATCGCTTCGGATCTGCACTACCTCTCCCCACGCCTTGTGACGCCCGGCGCGGCTTACGAAGAAGTTATGAACGTGCGCGACGGCAAGGAGGTGCGCTATATTGAGCAACTGGTGGATGCCTTTGTGGATCAGGTGCGGGCAGACAGGCCGGATATGCTGCTGCTCTGCGGCGATCTGACGTTTAACGGCGAGTTGTTCAGCCACGAGGATTTGGCGAAAAAATTAGAGCGCATTGATCCGGCCGTCACCAAGGTCTACGTGGTGCCGGGCAACCACGACATTAACAACGTGTTCGCCAGCGCCTTTGTGGGCGATGCCCAGGCGGCGGCGGATTACGTGAGCCCCGCGCGTTTCGCGCAGATTTACGACAGGCTGGGCCTGGCACGTGCGGATTACACGGGCACGGGTACGCTGTTTTACTCTGTGCGCCCGGCAAGCGGCCCGTGGCTGGCGATGCTGGATAGCTGCCGGTACGTGGCCAACGTGGCCCTCGGCGCGCCGGATTCGAATGGCGCCATCGGCAACGACGCCATCCAGTGGCTGCCGCGGGTGGCGGAAAAGGCGCGGGCGGCGGGTCAGCCGCTGATCACCGTCAGCCACCATAACCTGTTCATGCACAACCGTGCCCTGGTATCCGCCATGCCCATTCGGAACAATGACGAACTTTACGAGGCGCTGCAAGCCAGCGGCGTACGCCTGCATTTGAGCGGGCACATTCACGCCCAAAACATCGCGGAGCACGGCGGAATCTATGACATCGCATCCAACGCGTTATCTGTATATCCGCACCGCTACGGCGTGCTGCGCTACGTGGGCGACACCTTTGATTACCACACGGAGGGGTTGGATGTGGCGGCCTGGGCGCGCGCCAGGGGCTCGGCAGACCCAAATCTGCTGGATTACGGCGCTTACACCCGGGCTTTTTTTGACGCCACGGTGAGCGACTTTGCCCGCCGTATGCCGGCCGGTCTCTACACCCCCCAGGGACAAGAGGCTGTATTGGCAATGGCAAGGGATGCAAACGCCCGCTACTTCGCGGGCGAGGCGTTGCCGCGGGCGCAGGTGGAAGCGCAGGCAGGGTACGCGCTGCTGATGGCGCACCAGGCAACGGATTGGCTGGGAGAGTACGTACAATCCATCGCCTTTGACGATGGGAT
>JAITTS010000004.1 GCA_031286995.1 Oscillospiraceae bacterium | reverse complement strand
GTGGGTCTGGCACCCCATGCAGTTCTTCTTTTAGCTTGTTTATATCCATTTTTTATCACCGGAATTACTTTACCATATTCTTTCCTCCCTGAAAAGTAAATGCTCTTGCCCTGGCGGTTGTTGCGCAAGTTTCCCGCAAGCCCAAACCCGGCGCCAAGGCGCCGACACAATTGCGCCACAATCTGCGCAACAATTGTTCAAAAGTCCACCATTTTTTCGCCAAAACCGGGGATTATACTGGTATCGTCCCCAGGCGGGAAGCACACAACACACAACCTATAAAATAGAAAGGAAGTATCCCCATGAGACAGACCATCTTCACATCCATGCGCGCCGCCGCGCGTCGCCTGCTGGCCGTCACCCTGGTGCTGACGCTGTGCGCGGCGGCTGCGGTGGCCATCGCCGAAACGGTGAACACCGCCTCCGAAAAGCACTTTACGCTGGAGGCCGCCACCCGGGAGATCAGCCAGGATCCCGATCGCCCAGCCCTTACCATCAAAGAGATCGCCAAAGCTGTACGGCCCGCCGTGGTCAGCATCGCCACAGAGGGTACGGTGTCCTCGTCCTACGGCCAATTGCCCTATGATATCTTCGGGTATGGCTATGGGTATGGCAACCGCCGCCAGGCCCCCATCCGCCGCAGCGGCGCAGGCTCCGGCATCGTCATCAGCTCGGATGGTTACATCCTGACCAACGCCCACGTAGTGACAGATGCGGATACCATCAAAGTACAGCTCAGCGATGGCAAAGAGTACGACGCCATTGTCGTCGGCGTGGACGAGATCAACGACGTGGCGGTGATCAAAATAGAGGCCAAGGATCTATCCGTCGCCGTCTTCGGCGATTCGGATCAGCTGGAGATCGGCGAGCTGGCGGTGGCCATCGGCAACCCCTTGGGCGAATCTCACGGTTCCGTCACCGCTGGCATCATCAGCGCCCTGGCCAGCACCATCACCATAGACGGCAACGATATGACGCTGTTGCAGACCGATGCAGCCATCAACCCCGGCAACTCCGGCGGCGCGCTGGTCAACTCCTTCGGGGAGATCATCGGCATCGTCAACGCCAAGGCCGCTTCCCTCACCGTAGAAGGCATCGGCTACGCCATACCGGTCAACCAGGTGCGCCAGCTGATAGAGGATATCGTCAACGGCAAGGGCGTCACCCAAGCCGCGAGCAAGGGCATGATGCTGGGCGTCACCGTGCGGGATGTAGACGCGCAAACCGCCCAGCAGTACCGCGTGCCCGAAGGGGTGTACGTGGTGGATGTGGAAGCCTTCAGCGCCGCCGAAAAAGCGGGCATCAAGGGCGGGGATACCCTGGTATCCCTGGCAGGCAAGCCCGTGAAGACCGTGGAAGAGCTGAACAGCGTCAAAGCTGACCTGGAGCCGGGCATTCCCCAGGATATCGTGGTGTTGCGGGATGGCAAGGAAGTGAAGCTCTCCGTCACCCTCACCAGCGGCGAGCAGCCCACGCTGTAGCCGCAGAAATCCCCAAGCCCGGGCTGCGCCCAAAACCCGCGTAAAGCGCGGATTTCAGACTGAAGAAAAAGTCCAATTTCGAGAAATTCCCAATTTGCAACCCCTTGATATTACAAGGTTTTTCCCAGCGAGTTTCCAGAAAAACGGGGTTTTTCTGCAACCTGACCCGCGTAAAGCGCGGGTTTTTTCGTTGACGTATCCAAACCTTATCACCGTATTATTAATGAAGTTAAAGTTTTGCTGCGTTCACCCTTGACATTCCCCTGGCCTTGCATTACAGTTAGAAAAGAAAAAAATGAACCGTTCAGAGGAGGTGCAGCGCGTGGACGACTACGGTCACGATACCGGCATTCCGCGAAGTAGTACGCAAACCAGCCGTCCGCGCGGATGCGCCTAACACGCCGCCCCGCCGCGATGGCCCCTTGCGTTCCGCTTGCGGAACCCCGGTCTGGAGCACATGCATGCCAGCCCGTTTTTTTGTGCCTGCGGCAAATGGAAGGAGCGGCGCGCTTATGGAAGGCAAAGAGATTTTTCTGCAACTGATCGACCTGCTGCGACAGGGCAAGATCGCCGAGTTTAAGGCCCTCAGCCTGGAGTGTCCCCCGGTGGATATTGCCGAGGGCATAGATGAGTTGGATGCGCAGTTGACGCTGCGCGTCTTTCGCCTGTTGCCCAAGGATATATCTGCGGATGTCTTCTCCTACCTTTCCTCCGATCAGCAGCAGGTGATCGCCGAGACTGCCTCGGGCCTGGAGATGCGGCACATCATCGACGACATGTTTCTGGATGATACGGTGGATTTTTTAGAAGAAATGCCCGCCAACCTGGTCACCAAAGTGCTGCAGAACGCGTCAGCCCAGACCCGCAGCCTGATCAACCAGTTTCTTAATTACCCCGAAAACAGCGCCGGCAGCCTGATGACCATTGAGTACGTATCCCTGCACGAATATTACACCGTGCGCAAGGCCATGGATCACATCCGCCGCACAGGGGTAGAAAAAGAGACCGTCTACACCTGCTACGTGGTGGATGCCCAGCGCAAGCTGCTTGGCACCGTATCCCTGCGCAAACTGATCGTGGCCCCTGAAAGCGCCACCATTCGCGACATCATGGAATCCGCCAGCGTCTTCGCCTACACGCAGGAGGATCAGGAGAAGGTGGCCGAGGATTTTCGCCACTACGACCTGATGTCCCTGCCCGTGTGCGATCAGGAGATGCGCCTGGTGGGCATCATCACCGTGGATGACATAGTGGATGTCATACAGGAAGAGAACACCGAGGACTTTGAAAAGATGGCCGCCATCACGCCCTCGGATGAGGAGTACCTAAAATCCAGCGTGTGGACGCTTGCCAAGCACCGGGTGCCCTGGTTGCTGCTGCTGATGATATCGGCCACGTTCACCGGGGCCATCATCACCCATTTTGAGGCCATATTATCCGCCATGGTCGTGCTCACATCCTTCATCCCCATGCTGATGGATACTGCGGGCCACGCGGGCGCGCAGACCACCACGCTGATCATCCGCGGCATGGCCTTGGGCGAACTGGATCCGTCTTACCTGCCACAGGTGTTGTGGAAGGAACTTCGCGTGGCGCTGATGTGCGGCTGCCTGCTGGCCACAGTCAACTTTGCGCGCTTAATACTGGTTTCCCACCAGACGCTGCTGCTATCCGCCACGGTCAGTCTCAGTATTCTGTGCACGGTGGTTATTGCCAAAATGGTGGGCTGCCTGCTGCCCATGGCCGCAAAAAAAATAAAGCTGGATCCGGCGGTGATGGCTGCGCCCATGATCACCACCATCGTGGATGCCTGCGCGCTGATGATCTACTTCTTCCTCGCCATCATGTTCCTGGGGCTGTAACAAAAGCGGCGCGCCGCGCCTTGGAGGGATGCACATGTCCATCTTTACCTGCCGAGCCGATTTTTTGCCCTTTTCCCCACCCAGCGTCAGCCCGCTGGAGATTTCTGAGATGACCGCCGCCGTAAAAAGCGGCTGGTGGGCCAAAGGCCCCCGTACCCAGCAGTTTGAAGAGGCTTTCGCCGCCTACACAGGCGCAAAATACGCCGTGGGCGTCAACTCTTGCACGGCGGCGCTGCACATCGCCCTCATCGCCGCCGGGGTGAGATCCGGGGATGAGGTGATCACCACCCCCTACACCTTCTGCTCCACGGTCAACACCATTCTGCACGTGGGCGCCACCCCCGTGTTTGTGGATATCGACCCGGATACGGGCCTAATGGATCCGCGCCTGGCGGAGGCCGCCATCACCCCTCGCACCAAAGCCATTGTACCGGTGCACTTTTCCGGCATGGCCTGCGATCTGGATGCCCTGTACGCCCTGGCCGACCGGCACGGGCTCTTTGTATCCGAGGATGCGGCGCACGCCGTGGAGACCCGCTACAAAGGCAAGCGCATCGGCGGCGGCGCGCCCGGCGCGGTATCCTTCAGCTTTTACGCCACCAAAAACCTCGCCACGGGCGAGGGCGGCATGCTCTGCACCGACAGAAAGGATATCGCCGAGCGCGCCCGTATGCTCGCATCCCACGGCATGAGCGCCGGGGCCTGGAATCGCTATGGCAAGGGCGGCGCCTGGCGCTACGAGGTGGAGGAGCCGGGCTTTAAGTACAACATGTTCGATTTGCAGGCCGCCCTGGGCCTGGCGCAGCTTGAACGCATGCCCCAATTGCAGGCCGATCGCCTGGCGGCGGCGGCGGTGTACGACAAAGCCTTTGCGGGTATGCCGCAGCTGGCGCTGCAAGAAAACCCCGCTTACAGCACCCACAGCAGGCATCTGTACGTGCTGCGCCTGCGGCCGGAGGCCCTGGCCATAGACCGGGATCAGTTTATACAGGAATTGGCTGCGCGCAACATCGGCGCCAGCGTGCACTTTATACCGGTGCACCTGCTGCACGCTTACCAAAGGCGGTACGGCTTCAAGCCCGGGGATTTTCCCCTGGCCGAGGCGTTCTTTGCCCAAGAGATTTCCATGCCCCTGCACGCGGGCCTCAGCGCCGCAGACGCCGCCTACGTGACCGAGGCGGTGCGGGATATTGTGGCCGCGCATTTGGCGGACATATAAGCGCTATGGCTTCACTGACAACCGGATGTACCCTTTGACGAGGATTCTTCACCAACGCGCAAAGACAATGCCTCGCTCGGCCTGAATGCGCCACGCATAGCCATGGGCCGGGGAGAAGGGGTGGTTCGAAAAAATGTTTGTCGCCGCGCTTAATCCGGTTAAGCCGCTCCATATTTTACGGGCCTAAAAGTACCTGCTGTCACCCTGTTTTGATGGGCATTTACATTTAAATGTGCC
>JAITTS010000164.1 GCA_031286995.1 Oscillospiraceae bacterium | reverse complement strand
TTCATGCGGCGGCGGTGCGCCGTTGCCGCATGTGGTTGAGACCCTGTTTGCACCCCAACATCCCCGCGGAGATACCTACGGCGCCAATGTTGCCTTGCCCGGCACGGATGGCGAGACCTACAGCTACGACCTCAACATGCGCCGGGTGGGCAGGCCTGCAGATGATGGCGCCACCCCACAACAGTACCCGGATGAAGTGTACGACGAATCCTCCACCGTCAGCGTCCTCCTGATCCTGCGGGATGTGACCCAACTGACCCGTGCCAAGGTAGATGCGGAGGTGGCCAATCAGGCAAAATCCGAATTCCTATCCCGCATGAGCCACGAAATGCGCACGCCCATGAACGCCATCATCGGCATGACCGCCATCGCCAAAGCCACCGATGACCCGCAACGCAAGGAAAACTGCCTCAACAAGATAGAGAATGCATCCACCCACCTGCTGGGCGTCATCAACGACATACTGGATATATCCAAGATAGAGGCGAACAAGTTCGAACTTTCACCGGCGGAGTTCAGCTTTGAAAAGATGCTGATGAAGGTTGTGGGCGTCATCAACTTCCGCGTGGATCAAAAGCATCAAAATTTTTCGGTACACATCGGCGAAAACATCCCCGCCACGCTCTTGGGCGACGACCAGCGCCTGGCGCAGGTGATCACCAACCTGTTATCCAACGCCGTCAAATTCACGCCCGAGGGTGGTTCCATCCGCCTGCGCGCGCGGCTGATGGAAGAGACAGAGGGCGTGTGCACGCTGCAAATCGAAGTGAGTGACACAGGCATCGGCATCAGCGATGAACAAAAGGCCCGGCTGTTCACATCCTTTGAGCAAGCGGATGGCGGCATATCCCGCAAGTTTGGGGGCACGGGCCTGGGCCTAGCCATCGCCAAGGCCATTGTGGAGATGATGGCGGGGCGGATCTGGATAGAATCCGAGCCGGGTCAAGGCTCCACCTTCCTCTTTAACGTCAAGATGCAGCGCGGCAGCGAGCAACCGCGCCAGCGCTTGCTCAGCCCTGGCATTAACTGGAACAACCTGCGCGTGCTCGTTGTGGATGATATGCCGGATGTACTCGAATACTTCCGCGAAATCATGCAGCGCCTGGGCATTGTCTGCGACATCGCCGCCGGCAGTGAGGATGCGCTGTCCCTTATCGCCCGCAAGCCCTACGATCTGTACTTTGTGGATTGGAAGATGCCCGGCATGGATGGCGTCGCGCTCTCTCGCCGCATCAAGCAGACCGGCGGCCACGAGCATGCGGTGGTGATCATGATATCCGCCATGGAGTGGAACCTGGTGGCCGAAGAAGCCAAACTGGCGGGGGTGGATAAATTTTTACCCAAGCCCCTGTTCTCATCCGCCGTGGTGGATTGCATTAACGAGTGTTTGGGGCTGACGGATGCCGCCCAAGAGGAAGCGCCCCCAGAGCGGCGCGACCGCTTTGATGGCTACCGCGTGCTCTTGGCGGAGGATGTGGATATTAACCGCGAGATCGTACTCACCTTTCTGGAACCCACGGGCCTGACCATTGACTGTGTGGAGAATGGCCAAGAGGCGCTGGCACTGTTCTCGCGCGATCCGGATCGCTACGACATGATCTTTATGGATGTGCACATGCCCGCCATGGATGGTTACGAGGCCACCCGGCGTATCCGCGCGCTGGGTATCCCGCAGGCCGGGCGCATCCCCATCGTGGCCATGACCGCCAACGTGTTCCGCGAGGATATTGAAAAATGCCTATCCGCGGGCATGAATGACCACATCGGTAAACCGCTGGACTTTGGCACGGTTTTTGAAAAGCTGCACCGGTACCTGCCCCGGCACCCCAGAGGACAGGTAAGGGGGCAATAAAAAGCGTTACCATAACAATCCATTTTAGCCGCGGACGAATGACAAATGTGCAGGGCGCAACACAAAAAAGCGCGGTCTTGATCCAGGGGTGATCAAGACCGCGCTCTTGCTCTATTACGCTCTATCCCCCGCCCTCCGGCGTCTGCCCAAAAACACCCGGGCCACGCCGATGCCCGCGCGGTACCACCACGGCTCCATGTACCTGCCCACTTTCTCCAGTTCTTCGCTGATGCGGATCTTCTGTGGGCAGTGACCCTCACACCTGCGGCACTTGATACACAGCCGCGCGCCGCTCTGCTGCTGCGATGTGGGGGTGGTACTGGTCATATACTGCTGCCTGCCCACGCCCCTGCCGATGGCAAAGGATGCGTTGTAGGCTGAAAAACAGGCGGGGATGTTGACATGGCGGGGACACGGCAGGCAGTAGCCGCAACCCGTACAGGGCACCTTGTTACTGGCGCGGAAGATATCGCGCACCTGATCGTAAGCCACCAGTTCGCCCGCTGACAGCATGCCGGGCACGGCCTGATCCGCCGTAGCCAGGTTTTCATCCAATTGCGCCATGGTGCTCATGCCGCTGAGCACCACCGTCGCCTCCGGCTGGTTCCACAGCCAGCGCAAGCCCCAAGCCGCCGGGGTCAGGTTCGCATCCGCGTCGCGCAAAACCCGCACCGCCTCGGGCGGCAAGGCTGTGGCCAGTTTTCCCCCCAGCAACGGCTCCATAATGATCACCGCCAAGCCTTTTTCCGCCGCGCGGCGCAGGCCCGTGACGCCTGCCTGGTAGTTTTCATCCGAGTAGTTGTACTGAATCTGGCAGAAATCCCAATCATAGGCATTCAACACCTGCAAAAACTCATCCCGTACGCCGTGGAAGGAGAAGCCGATCCGGCGTATAGCCCCATCGGCCCGCTTGTCTGCAATCCACTTCTCTATGCCCCAATCACACAGCGTGCGCCACTGACCCATATCCGTGACCATGTGCATCAGGTAGTAGTCAATGTGGTCGGTCTGCAGGCGTTCCAGCTCCTTATTGAAAAAGCGGTCAAAATCCTGTGGGCCACGTACAACGACCAGCGGCAGCTTGGTGGCAATGTACACTTTATCCCGTAAACCTTGGCTCGCCAGGGCGCTGCCCAGCGCTGCCTCATTGCCGGGGTACATGTAGGCGGTGTCAAAATAATTGATGCCGCCGCGCACAGCCGCCGCCACCAGGGCATCCACATCCTGCTGGCCGCGAGGGAAGCGCATGCAGCCAAACCCCAGTACAGAGAGATCGTTGCCGCTCTTCGGATCCTTGCGATATCGCATAAGTCTGCCTCCTTCATCCTGATACGCAAGAAGGGCGCTCGCGCCCTCCTCCCCCTGGGTTCCCGAGAAAGGCCCGTCTGCGGGTTCAACGCCGCATCCGCCTCCGGTGTATTGACCTATACGTCTCCCACGGCTGTGCTTTACCCACACGAAGCCCTTCCCGGCAGCCGGAACCTTTTTGGGCAGCCGGAGAAGGGCACGAACATCCTCCCTGGTATGCCCCTGCTGTTACATGGCGAGCTTGCGCTCCAGCGTATCCGGATTGATGGCGTAGAGCAAGGTATTCTCTTTGCTGATGCGCTTCTCTTTGTATAGGCGAAGCAATTCCCCATCCATGGTGCGCATACCCTGGGCCGCGCCCGCGTAGATGGCGTTGTCAAGCTGGTGCCCCTTGCCCTCGCGGATGATGTTTTGGATGGCGCTGTTGGTGACCATGATCTCAAAGGCCGGGGCCAAACCCCCATCCACCGTGGGGATGAGCTGCTGCGACACCACGGCCTGCAACACCATGGATAGCTGTATGCGCACCTGCTGCTGCTGATTGGCCGGGAACACATCCACAATACGGTCGATAGTCTTGGCTGCGCCCACGGTGTGCAGAGTGGATAGCAACAGGTGGCCTGTCTCCGCAGCGGTCAGTGCGGTCTGTATGGTCTCATAATCGCGCATCTCGCCCAGCAGAATCACATCCGGTACTTGGCGCAGCGCAGCTCGCAGGGCCTTGGCGAAGGTTTCGGTGTCGTTGACGATCTCGCGCTGGCTGACGATGCACTGCTTGTGCGGATGGATGTACTCAATGGGGTCTTCCAGCGTGATGATGTGGCCGCTGCGCTCGCGGTTGATGCGGTCTATCATGCAAGCCAAGGTGGTTGTTTTGCCGCTGCCGCCGGGGCCAGTCACCAGCACCATGCCGCGCTTGATGCTGTACATATTCAGCACCACATCCGGGATGTGATATTGCTTTGCATCCGGCAGGCCAAACGGCACGGCCCGCAACACCGCCGCCAGGGAACCCCGTTGCTTGTAGATGTTGCAGCGGAAACGCCCCAGTTGCGAAAGGGAGAGCGAAAAATCGTCATCCCCGTGGGTGTAGAGCGTGGACATATCCCGGTTATTGCTTTGCTTGTAGATTTCGCTGATGGTCTGCTCGCAGCTCTGTATGGTCAGCTTCTCTTCGCTCAAAGGCACCAACATGCCGTTTATCTTGGCCGTGATATGGGAACCCGGCACAATGTACACATCCGAACCGCCCCGTTCAATCACCTGTGTCAACAGGCCGACAAATTCCTTAAACTCCATAGGGAGCTCCTTCCATGGCGCGGGTGGATCGCGCGGCGTGCTTTGTGCAGGGCATCGTCAATCCGACGCGGCGGGCTGATACATGCCGATATCCTGCTCTGCATCCCAAGTGGATAGATTGGTCACCATGTGGCTGCGCACGGTGTAGCGCTTGCCAGTCAAGCTGCGGGGCACATCTAGCACCGCCTCTATCTGGCGATCCTTGCCCATGGGCGCGGCAAAAACGAGGTGCAGGGGCTCGCGTTCCGCTTGAGCAACTCGCGCCGTTTCCGGCGCCTGCAAAGCGCTCATCGCCGGCGCGTCTACCTTTGCCACAGCCTCTGCCTCCTGGGCGCTTCCCCCCTGTTCGCCGGCGCTTGCAGCCGGCTTAGGCGCGGACAGCGCGGCCTGCAGGGCCAGCACTTTGCTCTCATATGCGGCCAGGTCACCGCCCGCTTCTGCCCGGGCAGCCACCAACTGCCCGTCAATATCGGCCAGCGTCTTTTGCAGCGCGGCCTCGGCCTGGTAATAACTGACCGTGGATTCCTGATTGCGGCTGTTCAGCACGCTATCCACCTGCACGCTGGCCATGGAAAGCACCGCCAGCGCGGCCATGCACAGGGCAATAAAGATCATCAGCAGCGAGGTCATGCCCGGGCCGATGCGATAATCCACTCTGCTCTTCAAGGCTGCACCTCCTCCACGGGTATGTAACTTTGCACCGGCAGCGCGGCCAGCGGCTGCGCCGGATCCTCGTCTTCCCCCAGCGTGTAGAGGGCATCAAAAACCGCAATCTCACCGGAGACCAGTTTGCCGCCGGGGGATGTAACCTCGGGCTGTAAGCGCGCCTCTACGCGTAGCCCGGCTGCTTCCTCTGCGCGCGCATAGATTTCACCAGTGGTCAAGAAACCCGCCGCCAGCAGTGTGGATGCGGGATCCGCCTGGCCCGAGAGCGTTTCCGCCCAGTTTTGGGCCACAATCAGCGCCTGCTGCACGCGGGTGTTGTGCACGCTTTTCTGGTGCGCGGCCACAAACATCTGCACCACGGTCACCGCGATGAGGGAAAAGAAGAGCACCACAATGACCAGCTCGGTCAGCAGCACATTGCTCTTATTCTCATTTTGCATGCCCTCACCCCCTTTTTATTGCCCGATCCCATGTAAGCGCAGATACATGGGCAAGGATTGCCCAGCCGCGGTGGCCAGGTTCAGCGTCAACAACCCATCTTTTTCCATCATAGTCAGCGCGTCAATATCCGCAATGCGATCGCCGCTCTCCGGCCCCCACTCATCCCCCGCGAAGACGAATTGCTCATAGAGCCCGCCACCGGGGCCCTGCTCATTCGGTAAATAATAGATGCGGGTTTCGTACTGTGCGTCGTCATAAATCTCCCGCAGCAAGAGCGCCTTGATGCCATGCCAATCCTCCACAGAGACCCCGCCTGCCGTATCGGCGGCGCGCACCTTATTGGCAATGTAACTCAAAGAGGTACGCACCTGCGCGTTGCGCTGCGCATCGTTCACCACACCCTGGTACGCGCCCACGCCGATGAGTACCAGCAGCAGGGAAAACACCGCAAACATGCCGATCAGCAAGAAGATGAACAGCGTACTGACGCTGTGCTTGACGTGCTTGATCTTGACGATTGTGTTCATCCGGCCGCTCCTTCTACCCAGATCACTTCGATCTTGGGCATGATGTTCTGGGCGAACACGTCGTAATTGACGATAAACTTGTCGGTATCCACCACCACGCCGTAGTGCTCCACCAAGTAATCCAGCGAGGAGGGATAGCGCCCTTCCACCGCGTAACAGGTGACGGAGGCCCGGCGTAGCGCATCGGCCAGCCGGGTGGTTCGCTCTTTATCCACACGCTGATCCATACCGGTGATAAGCGCCGTTGCCAGCGCAATGATGGCCGCGAAGATGACGATGGAAACGGCCACCGCGCGGTGCCCGCCTTGTTTTTTGATGGAAAACAGGCGCATACCCTTCCCCCCTTCCTTCGCTTACAGAATGGAGGACATGATGCTGACCATGGGCAGCATCACCGAGAGCAGAATAGCCCCGATGATGATGCTGAGCACCACCACCATAGAGGGCTCTATCAACGACACCAGATGAGAAATATCTTCATCCATCTGCTCTTGATAGATATCCGACAGCTTGGCCATCACGCTGTCTGTCCGGCCGGTCATGAAGCCGATTTGGATCATCTTGTTGTGCAAGCTATCAAACATGTCGACCGCGGCGATGGCATCCGGAAAGGACGTACCCGCGGCCATGGCCTCTTGGCACGCCTTGATCTTCTCACGGCTCTTGGGGTCTTCCATCACGCCCTCGATGAGGGGCAGAGCCTCCTCCAGCGGAAAGCCGCTGGCGAGCATCATGGACATGTTGATGGCAAAGCGCCCGGCCACCCGGCAGGTGCGCAGGCGCCCCACCGGACGAATCAGCTTGCCCAGCCACTCCAGCACCGCATCCCGCGCGCCCGTGCGCAGCAACAGCGCGATGACCAGCGCAACCACCGTGACCACACCGGCCAGTATCAGCACCACCATGCCCACGCTCATGCCAAAGTTCATCAGCGTGCTGGCGGTGCCGGATACCTCGGCCCCAAGGCTTCTGTACACATCGTTGAAGATGGGCAACACCTTGACAACCAGCACCAGGATGACCACAGCCATCATGGCGATGAGGCAGGCCGGGTAGATGACCGCATTCTGCACGGATCGCTTGATCTTTTGCTCTCGCGCGTAGTAAGCGCTCAGCGAGGCCAGTACGTCATCCAGCTTGCCTGTCTGCTCGCCGATTTTCACCATCTGCACCATGTAGGGCGGAAAGATTTGCGCCGCCAACAGCGCCTCGTGCAAGGCGCCCGTCTCTTTGACCGCCTGATTCACCGAATCAAAAGCGGCCTCGTAGTGGGTGCCCTTGTAGTTGCTGCACAGCGCCTCTACGCCATCGTAGAGCGCCACGCCGGAGCTTAAGATGAGCGCCACTTGCTCGCAAAAGATGCTCAGCTCATCCGGCGAAAGGTATCGTGCTCTGCTCGCGTTCCGTCCCTTAGCTTTTTGCTCTGTGATCATGTGGAACCCTCCCCGCTGATCATTGATTGTCACTGGGCTCTGCGATGTAGCGTTCGGAGGCCGTGCCTTCGCATAGAGGTATTTTCTCTCATATTATATCATGAGATTGATGAATAACAAGCGCCAGCATTGAAAAAAATGTTACTTTAAGCGAAGTTTAAAGAAAACGCAAACCAGCACCCTACACATCCGCTGTACCCAATGGGCACAGGTCTACACCCCGCTGGGCGAGCGCCCCGCGGATGCGCCGGGCGAAGGCCAGCGCTTTATCCCCATCGCCATGGATGCAGATGGAATCCGCCGCGATGGTGATTATCTCCCCCGTAACGGCACGTACCCTACCCTCGCACACCATGCCCACCACGCGGGATACGGCCTCGTCTTCATCCGTGATCATCGCGCCGGGCTTGCCCCGGGCCACCAGGCTGCCATCCGCCTCGTAAGCGCGGTCGGCAAACACCTCCTGCGCCACGGCAAGGCCCGCATCCTTTGCGGCGCGCACCATGTGGCTGCCGCTTAAAGCCAGCAGAATGAGGCGCTGATCCAGCGCCGCCACGCCATCGCAGATTGCCCGGGCCAAGGCATAATCCCCGCCCGCCATGTTGTAGAGAGCCCCGTGCAGCTTGACGTGGCGCAAGGCCACCCCTTGGGCGGCGCACATGCCTGCCAGAGCCGCCACCTGGTATTGCACATAGGCCTTGGCCTCCGCGTGGCTGACAGCCATACTGCGGCGGCCAAAGCCCATCAAATCCGGCAAACCGGGGTGCGCCCCCACGTGCACGCCCGCCTGGGCACACAGGGTCACCGCCTTTTGCATCACCAGCGGGTCTCCCCCATGCCAGCCGCAGGCCACGTTGGCGGATGTGATCAAGGGCATCACATCCTCGTCGCAGCCGATGCGGTAATCCCCAAAGCTCTCGCCCAGGTCACAGTTCAAATCCACACGTTGCATACGCTGCTCCCCTTTTGCGCTAATACTTGAGGTTGATATTCTTCACATCCGTCACCAGCATGTGCCCCGGCGCGTGGGTCAGGCACACATCCGGCTTGGCGAGCATCACCGCCACTTGCGGCGTAACGCCGCAAGGCCAAAATACAGGCACCTCGCCGGAACGGATGGTGACCGCGTCCCCAAAATCCGGCTTGGCGATATCCACAATGCCTATCTGTTCCGGCGTGCCCATGTGCACGGGCGCGCCGTGTACCCTGGGCATGGCGGCGGTGATACAGGCAGCCTTAATGGCCAGCTCTCTCGGGATGGGCCGCATGCTGACCACCATGGCGCCCGCAAATACCCCCGCCGGGGCGCAAGGAATATTTGTGATGTACATGGGCACGTTCTTGCCTTCTTCAATCTGGCGCACGGGGATACCCGCCTCCAGCAAGTCCATCTCAAAGGAGAAGCTGCAGCCGATGAGAAAGCTGACGAAATCCCTCTGCCACAGGTCGGCCACATCCAGCCGTTCTTCCGCAAACACGCCGTCGCGATATACGCGATAGCGAGGGATATCCCGTGCGATATCGGCCTCCGGCGCGATGGCGGAGAGCCGGCGCGCGCCCGCGTCGCTCACCTCCAGCACCGGGCAGGCGGCGGGGTTGCGTTGGGCGAAAAGCAAAAAGTCGTAAGCGTAGCGCTGGGGTAGCACCACCAGATTTGCCTGGGCGTAACCCGGGCACAGCCCGCAAGTGGGGCCTGTAAAGTCTCCCCGGCGAATCGCTAGGCGAAGCTGGGGCGGGGCGAGCTTGCTCAAATCCACAGGCATGGAATTCCTCCTTTTATGCGCGCAAAAAAACAAGAGCGATGGCTTGATCCAAGGCTCGGGCGCCCCGCCGGGCGGCCCGGGCCGCCTGCCGGGGCGAGACCAACGCGAAGCGCAACGCATCGCCAGGGCGTGCCTGGGCCAGCAGAGGTATATCCGGCCCAATGACCACCCAGGGCTTGGCGTAGCCACCCACGGTCTGGCGATCTGCCAGTAAGATGATAGGCTGGCCGGATGCGGGCACCTGGATGGCCCCGATGGGGATGGCATCCGACACGATATCCGTGCCCCGGATGCTGGGCATGACCGGCCCCTCCAGCCGCATGCCCATGCGATCCGACTGGGGAGATACGGTGTAGACAGCGGACAGAAAGGCCGCGCGCGCACGCTTATCAAAGGCACGCCACTGCGGCCCCAAGGTCACGCGCACCCGCAGGCAGCCCCCCGGCGGGGGTGGGGCCTGCAGGTGCGTGCCGGGCGCGGGTACGGGCGTCTGCGGCACGCCAAAGGACAGCACATCCCCCGCCCGCAGGGCACGGCCCAGAAAGCCGCCGATGCCACACTTGATGTGGGTGGCCCGGCTGCCCATGACGGGCGGCACATCCACGCCGCCGGATACCGCCAAGTAGGTTCTGCAGCCCGTAGAAGCGGCGCCGCCGCGCAACTCATCCCCCGCGCGGGCCGCCAGTGCGGTGTACGCCGTCACGGGCGCGCCGCTCAGCGTAAAGCCCATATCCGCACCGGTGAGGGCGAAGCGGCAATCGGCGGTAAAGCGCGCCGAGAGGCCGGAGAACGTCATCTCCAGCACTGCGGCCTGCGGCGGATTGCCCGCCAGGGCGTTGGCCAGTCGCGCCGCGGGGATATCCATGGCCCCGGATGGGCAAAAGCCCGCCGCCAGCCAGCCAGTGCGTCCCAAATCCTGCACGGTGGTCAACGGGCCAGGGGCAAGGATCGTCATGCCCATCTACAGCACCTCTCTCTGCCAGGCGGGGACATAGTCACCCTCCGCCACACGCGCCGCTATGGCTGCGTAGGCAGCGGGGCTGACAGCTTCGAAACGCACACAATCCCCCGGCTTGTAGAGAATGGATTGCGCCTGCCGGGGATCGTAGGGGCGCAGCGGTGTGCGCCCGATGAGCTGCCAGCCCCCCGGTGAGGCCAGAGGATAGATGCCTGTCTGCTTGCCGCCTATGCCCACCGCCCCGGCCGGGATTTGGGTGCGCGGGGTCTGCAGCCGCGGGGTCTCCAAGGCCGCATCCAGGCCGCCCAGGTAAGGAAAGCCGGGCAGGAAGCCTAGCATGTAGATGCGGTAGCGCGGGGCTGTGTGGCGGGCGACCACCTCGACCGGCGAAAGACCGGTGTGCCCGGCCACAAAAGCTAAATCCGGCCCGTATTCGCCACCGTAGCACACGGGCACGCGCAGCACGGATACCTGCGCCACCCCATCCTGCGGCGTAGCGCGCAGAGCACGCAGACGCCGCGCTATGCGGCGGCGCAGAGCGCCCGCGGAGATACGCACGGGATCAAACGTGATCAACAGGGAGGCGTAGGCGGGCACCGCCTCCGCCATGCCAGGGATGGGCTGCGCGGCCAACGAATCCATCAGCGCGCCGACTGCGGCGTTGATGGCCGGATCAATGATCCGACCGAACTCCACCATCAACGCCGCATCTCCAGCGGGCAAAAAGCGCGGGGTGTTCACGGGCGTTCCTCATCAAAGTAGCCCAGGCTCAGCACGCCTTGAAACCAATAGTCGCAGACCGCGCGCAGCTTGGCCGGGTGTGTGACACAGGCGCGCATCATATCCACTTGGGCCAGGTGCATCTCACACGCTATGCCGTCTATGGCCGGGATAAGCCAACCGTACTGATCCACCATACCGCTGCGGGAGGCAGTCACCATGGCCTCGCGCTGCATGTCACGGGTGTGCAGGATATCCGGATCGTTGCACAAATAGGCCAGGGCGGCACAGAGAGCGTAGGCTCCCCAATCCGACACCGTGGCGGTAACGAGGTAATCCGCGGCGGTATTCGCGGCAATGCCACCCTGCGGGTGATCCGCCGCGCCGGGGATGTAGCGGCTCAGCTGATCCGCAATGGCCCCCATGCCGATCTCATTGCCCAGATCCCCGATGGCAATATTCAGCACCCCCGCCTGCTGCAAGACACGGAATAGCACATCGCTCTTGGCCTCCAGGTCGGATACATCCTGCCCCCACGCGTTGTGATAAACACCCTGCGCGTTGGCCCCCGGGGCTTCGATGCTGACCACAGCCGCAGGGCGTGCGGCAGCCAGCAGGGCATCGGCCTGCGCTCGGGCCCTTGCTGCATCCTTGGTAAAGACCACGCTGCCCATGGCGATGGGCATGGCCCTCAATTCTTCTAAATCCTCATACAAGTGCAAGCCGGCAACCGGGGCCAGGCTGCGCAGGGCAAGCAGATTATCCTGCGGGCAGACCACCACGGGCTTTGCGCCCAGGGCTTTGACCAACGCCCGTGCCAGCATCACGCTGCCGATGATGCCATCCATCTCCGCCTTTTTATGCGGCAACAGCACAAAGCCGGTGAGGATGTACACAAAATCTCCCTGCCCCACGGCCTGCAACAGGCGCTTTGCGGCCAGCATGGCCAAAGGCTGCCCGGCCCGCTTGCGGGCAGCGGCGTAGAGTATACGGCACACCCCATACCCGCGGGGATCCAGATTCATCAAATCATCCAGGTCTTGGCCTATATTTTGCTCCGCCAATTCTTGCGCTGTCATCTTCCGTTGCGCTCCTTTGCGATCTATGCGTAGGGATTCTTGGCGCCGGTGGCGGCGTAAAACTCGCACAGCACAGCATCTTGCAACTTTTTAAGCAACCCGGGGGCCTTGCCGCCCACGGGCCTGCCATCCACCAGGCAGGCCGGCTGGCAGAAGGTGTTCGAACTGGATGTGAAGACCTCATCCGCATCCAACAGTTCTTGCACGGTGAAGGCGGTCTCATCCACCGGAATGCCCAGCAGCTTGCAGTGCTTGATCAGATGCGCGCGGGCAATGCCCGGCAGAATGAGATTATCCGTGGGCGCGGTGCGCAGCGCGCCGTTTTGAAAGATGTGCACGTTGCTGTGAGCACACTCCGTCACCCGGTCGCCCCGGTGGAACACGGTCTCAAAACAGCCTTCGCGCTTGGCCTGCTCGCTGGCCAGCACATTGGGCAGCAGGTTGAGCGTCTTAATGTTGCAATGCAGGAAGCGCGTATCCTCCTGCGTACGCAGTTTCACTTTTTCGTAAATGTTGGGCAGCGTGTGGGGTCTGAGGGTGATCCACAGGTTGGCCCGGGCATTCTCCGGAAACTCGTGGGCGCGGGGGGCAGTGCCCCGCGTGGCCTGCCAGTAAACAAACTGATCGGGGCTATCCAGCTTTTTGACCAGTGAGCAGAGCAGATCCTTCAGTTCTTGCTTGGTGAGGGGCAGATCAATCTGCACCAGCCCAGCGCTGTTGAAGAAACGATCCACATGCTCATCCAGCGCGAATATGGTATAGTTGGCACAGCCAGTGGCGTCGTACACCCCGTCGCCAAACCAGGATGCCCGGTCGTTCATGGGGATGCGAAGTTCCGCAACCTCTCCGATTTCCCCATTGTAATACCCCAGTGTCTGCATACCAGTGACCTCCTTGCAAAGTATTTGTGGATACATTTTGCCGCGCCAGATCGAAAAACCCAAGGGCATTGAACAGCCTTCAAAAAGAAAAACGACCGGCTTTCGCTTTGGGCCTTATGCCAACCTTTCCCCCAGCATGCACAGGGCTTGCAGCGCGCACAGGTACGAACGCCAGCCCAGGCCGCAGATGACCCCCGCGCACACCGGGGAGAGGTACGAGGTGTGACGAAAGGCCTCTCTGGCGTGCACGTTGGAAATGTGCGCTTCCATCACGGGTATCCCCGCGTCGGCCACAGCCCGTGCCAAGGCGGGGCTGGTGTGGGTATACCCCCCGGCGTTGAGCACTACACCATCCGCACAACCCGCAGCCTGGCGCAGCCGCTCTATCAGCGCGTGCTCGTGATTGGATGTGAAGAAATCCAGCGCCACACCCATTTTCTCAGCCTCTCGATGCAGCCGCGTCTCAATATCGGCCAGGGTCAGGTTGCCGTAGATGCCCGGTTCCCGCAGGCCCAGCATGTTGAGATTGGGCCCGTTCATGATCAATATGCGGCGCAGGCTGCATTCCTCCTTTTCGCGGCGTTTGCGCCAGGCTAGGCCTGCAGCTTCTCTATCTGCGCCTGCACATCCTCCCGCGTGACATGGTTCAGGGGTGAAAAGCGGCCCTGGGCCGCCAGCTGCAGCTTGGCCAGGGCATCCTCTGTCTTCCCTTCCTCCAGGTCGTATTGGGACAAAAAGTAGTTGGTATCGATAGCGTTCGGCTTGTGCGCCAAGGCACGTTCAAACAGCGGCCGGGCGGCCTGCTTATCCCCCAGAAGGCGGTAGTAGGTTTGGGCCAGATTATCCAGAAAGACCGGATCATCCTCGTCGTACGCCATCGCCTCTCTATTGAACGCCAGGGCCTCGTCCGCGTCGCCCTTTTCGATGAGCAAGAAGCCCAGCGTGCTGTAGGTGAGCGTGTTTTTGTGCCTGCGGAAGGCATCCCGCAGCACCTCCAGCGCCCTATCCATCTTGCCCAGCTTCCACATGGCCACACCGTAGTGCACCAGCATCTGGCTATGCTGATCCAACGTGAGGCCCGGGGCCTTCTCCACCCTGCGCAGCACCTCCGCCGCCTTGGCGTAATCGCCGGTGCGCAGCAACAGTATGGCGTAGGTCAGCAACAGCCGGGGCGCATCCATGCCCTGAGCGTAGGCTTGTTCATAGGCTGTCTTCGCGCCCTCCAAATCGCCCTTTGCGTAGCGGGCATAAGCGCGGTTCCCCTTGTAATTCGCCCAAAAACCCATTGTCAAAACCCTCCCTCGGCATATCTATACTTTTTCTTGGGGCAAAGCCCTCCGCAGCCTGCGCGCCAGCCGCGCCAGCCGGGCCTCCAGCGCCTGCCGCTCGGCCTGGTCCGCGGCATCCTCGCCGCCGTGCAGCCGGGCCCGCAGGCGCAGACGCCTCAGCGCATCTTCGGTGCAGGCCATGGCGCGCGGCAGATCCCGCTGGCGATGCTCGGCGATCTTGGCCAGTTCCACATAGGGGGCTGTGCCGCCCTGCCCATCCGCGATCATCTGCCGATAGATGCCCGCGGCCTGCTCATACTGATGATCCGCCCGGTGGCACAGCGCCCACTGCGCCCGCGCCCGCTCGGAAAGCGCGGATTGGCTGGCCGCCTGAAAGCAGCGCCGGGCCGCGCCCCGCTGACCATCCCGCGCCAGCGATCTGCCGAGGCTGAACACATCCTCGGAGAAGCTTTGCTGCTCTGGCTGATCAAACACCCGCGCCAAGTGAACCAGCAGCCTGGCCAGGGCCACGATATCCAACAGGTTGTGGCGCAACACATCCTCCAGGGGGGCAAAATCCCCGGTTCTGAGATAGGCAAAATATCGATCCGGCACCTCCGCGCCCGGCAGGTCTTCCATCCGTGGGCTGGAGAGCACCCGCCGCTCCAGGTTGCTCAGCGCACAATCCCCCAGGCGCAGACGCCACACGCGCCGGGCGGGGTAGAGCAAATCCAGGTGGGGGCGCTGGAGCGCGGCATCCCGCATGCGGTGCATGATCAGCCGGTTTTGCAGCAGCGGCAGATCAAAACACTTGCCGTTAAAGGTAACGAACGCCTCAAAGCGTGGCAGCAGGTCAGCGTAGGCTTGCAGCAGCAGGGGCTCTTCGTGATAATCCCGCATCAAAAGCTGGCGCACCACAAAGGCGCCATCCTCTATCCAGCCCAGGCCCAACAAAAAGGCCACCGTGCCCGCGCCCATGCCCAGGCCCGTTGTCTCCGTATCCAAAAAGAGAAAGCGGCGCGGATCGGGGGCATCCGCCCGGTCGCCCCAAAAGCCTCTGTCGATGCACGCCAGCTGGGCAAGGGCCACATCCGTCAGGCCCGGCAACTCCTCCAGCGGCAGGCGTGTATCCCGCACAAAGCAGGTGTCGCTGGGCTCTGCCGCGGGGCGCGTGGCCTGGGCGGAGGTGCCGGAGATTTCGTTCAGGCGCGTCAGCAAATCTCTCATGGCTGCAAAAGCACCCCCAGCAAATCCAGAGCCATGCGCTTGCCGCCTGGCCCTACCTCACCCGCCGGGCCCACGCAGGAAGGGCAGCCCGCCTCGCAGGGGCAGGCGGCGATCATATCCCTGGCGTGATCAAAAAGCTGCAGGCGCATGTCGTACACTTTTTCGCTCAGGCCGATGCCACCGGGGCAGGTATCGTAGAGGGTGAGGGTGGGCAGGCGGGTAAAGGGATCGCGCACGTGGTAACACACGGCGATATCCCGCGGGGAGCACATCAGGTACAGGGGGGCCAACTGGCGCAGGGCATTCGCGATGCCCAGCATGCCGCTCTGTAGATCATCCTTGGGGTAGCGATCCGCCACGCTCTGCGCCAACGCCCACCAACAGGCGTTGGTCTGCATCTGCAGCTCCGGCAGATCCACGGGGCCAAAGCCCAGGGTTTCCTGGGTATCCAGCTTAAACTTTTTAAACATGGTCACAAGCCAGGTGACCAGCACTTCTCCATAAGCGCGGGTCAGGCAGCCCATATCCTCGGCTTGCTTAAACACATCCAGCACGCGTAGGCTGGTATTCAGATCGGCGTCGGTATAATAATCCACCTCCACGTGGCGAACATACGCCTTTTTTTCGGGAAAATCCAGCTTTTCCACTTGGTATTGCTCGCCCTCATGCAAGTAAATGGCATGCTCGTGCAGCAGCATGGGCACGGTGTAACGATCCATCTCGCCGATGACGCGGTGCTTTTCGGGACGGGTGATATCGACGATGAGAAAATTTTCCTCGCCGATAGAGCGCAAGGATATCTCGGATGCCGGAAACTCTTCCGCCATCCAGTGCCAGCGGTCACCCACCCGGTGCAGAATGTTTTGCTGGGTGAGGAAGGCGAGCAGTTCCGGCGTGGAGGCCTGATCTCCATACACTTCACCCTGCTCAAAAGGCAGTTCATAGGCCGCGCACTTGAAGTGATTGAGCAGGATGTACAGATTATCCGGGTGCACGCGCGCGTGCTCCGGCGATTGGCCGAAGAAGTAATCCGGGTGGCCTACAATGTACTGATCCAGCGCGGCGGATGAGGCCACCAGCAGCGTGAGGGACGTGCCCTGGCGGCGGCCCGCCCGCCCCGCCTGCTGCCAGGTGCTGGCGATGGTACCCGGATAGCCGCACAGCACGCAGGCATCCAGTTGGCCGATATCAATGCCCAGCTCCAGCGCGTTGGTGGATACCACCGCCCGTATATCGCCGCTGCGCAGGCCCCTCTCTATCTCGCGCCGCTGCGCGGGCAGGTATCCGCCCCGGTAGCCCCGCACGCTGCCTGCGCCGCCCAGGGGATCGCGCGCCAAATCCTTAAGGCGGCGGGTCAGCACCTCCACCGTCAAA
>JAITTS010000156.1 GCA_031286995.1 Oscillospiraceae bacterium | reverse complement strand
CGCTCCGTAACCGGTTACCCCATGTTTATGCTGCCTTTCCGCCGCCCCACAGCTTGGGCACCTAATTCCTTTTTCCATATGCACTATTATATCATCTAACTCACCCCTTGTCCACTGCCTCCGCGCGCCGATCCATCGCGCCAAGCCCGGCCGGGCCATCAACAATCGCGCAGCGCCGTGCCGCTGTCGTAGTGCAGATTCCCTAGCAGCGCGGCCAGGGCCTCCTCTTCCATCTCGCCTTGGGTGAAAAGCCATGCCGCAGTCAGCAGGTTCGCAGCCCGGGCCTGGGCCTGGGCAAAAATATCCGAAAAACTTTCGTCCCTCGCCCACCCGGGCTCAAAAGGGCTGCACCAGGCGGCGTGCGCCAGGTTGAGAAAATCGTTCTGCGGCAAGCGCAGAGGCAGGGCGTGGGCCTCCACCAAGCCGCGCTGGCCCAGCAGCGCGCCCAGGGCGCACAGCAGGCGGTACTTGATACCCCTGGGGCTGTACAGCAGGCGGCAGGTGCGCACGCTGTCGGCCAAGCAGTGGCGGATGGCCGGCTCATCCACCGGGTGCTCGGGGAATACCTGCCCCAGGGCCACCCTTAACGCGGTGGTCACCGCCCCGCGCTGGGGTTCGGTCAGCGCGGCCATGCCCGCCATCTGCAGAGGCACGCCCTGCGGATGACCTTGCTCCCGGTAGAGCCAGGTATCCAGCGCGGCCTCCAGCCCACAGTGCAGGTTGCTCTGGTACGCGCCCGCCGCATCAAAGGAGTGGGCGTACACAAAGGGATGCGCCGTCGAATCCGCCGCATAGTGGGTCACAAAGCCCAAGGCATAGGCCAGGCTGTCAGGCCCGCTCCGCATGCCGTGGCGCAACAGCGCCAGCAGAAAGGCATTGGTTCGCCGTTCGTGCAGCAGCGTGCCCACACTCTCCACAGCGGCGCGGTTCGCACGGAACAGGCTGAGCATTTTGTAAAAAAAGAAGGGATCCGGCCCCTGGGCACCGGTCAGCAACGGCGCGGTGGGCAGGCTGGCAACGGCGGGGTAGGCTGTGGCCGCAGCGGTTCGCGCCCCCAGGGCCAATTGTTCGTGCAGGTATGCGGCGGGCATTCTATACCTCCCGAGATCATTGTATCGCCTAAAACGACGGTTAACGGTGAAGGCGTTGCAAAAGAAATTCGCTCTCTTGACGGTTTTTCCTTCCTATGGTATTATATTTTTTTCCCCGCTTTAGGGGAAGATTGTTTATTTTGATATAGGAGGGTGCATGCGCAAACTGCTTCGTTATCTCAGGCCCTACGCCGCGGGCGTGGCCGCGGCTCTTGCCCTGGTGGTGGCGCAGGCGGGCATCGACCTGGCGCTGCCCACCATCAACGCACAGATTACCAACCACCTGCTGGGCGCGAGCCCACAGGTATCCTTCGTGCTCATGCGCGGGCTTTGGATGCTGCTGGCGGTGCTGGCGGGCGCGGCGGCGGCTGTGGCGGCCAGCTTTTTCTCATCCCGCGCGGCCATGGGGTTTGGCCGGGCTATACGCGCCGCGGTGTTTCGCAAGGTGGAGGGTTTTTCGCAGGCCGAGATGGATCGCTTTGGCGCGCCCTCGCTCATCACCCGCACCGGCAACGACATTCAACAGGTGCAAATGACCACCATGATGATGATGCGCATGATGGCCATGGCGCCCATCATGTGCGCGGGCGGCATCATCATGGCCCTGCGCCAGGACGCGCAGCTATCATGGGTCATTTTGGCGGCCATGCCTTTTTTGGGCGTGATCATCGGCGTGTCTCTCACGCGGGCACTGCCCTACTTTAAGGTGGTACAGCAGCGCATCGACAGGCTGAACCAGGTGCTGCGCGAGGCGCTGACGGGCATACGCGTCATCCGCGCCTTCAACCGCGACCGGGCGGAAGAAGCGCGCTTTGACGCCGCCAGCACCGAGCTGATGGATGTGAGCATGCGCGTGGGCCGCCTGATGGCTGCGGTGTTTCCGTGCATGATGCTGCTAATCAACCTGGTGACCGTGGCCATCCTGTGGTTTGGCGGGCACCGGGTAGAGGCGGGCCTGATGGATGTGGGCGCTGTGCAGGCATTCATCAGTTACGCGGCGATGATCCTCTTCTCGCTGATGATGGGCACGATGATCTTCATTATGGTGCCCCGCGCTCAGGCATCCGCCGTGCGCATCAACGAGGTGCTTGAGACCGCCCAGAGCATTTGCGACCCGGCTGTGCCCCGCACACCGGGCGAGGCCGGTGGCCTGACAATGACCGGCGTGGGCTTCGCCTACCCCGGCGCGGAAGCGCCCGTGCTGGCGGATATCACCTTTACGGCCCTGCCCGGCCAGACCACGGCCATCATCGGCAGCACGGGCAGCGGAAAATCCACGCTGATCAACCTGATTCCCCGGTTCTTTGATGTGACAACGGGCAGCGTGCGCCTGGGTGGCGTGGATGTGCGCGAGTTGGCGCAGGCCGACCTGCGCGTGCGCATCGGCTTTGTGCCGCAGAAGGCGTTTCTCTTCCACGGCACGGTGGCCGATAACCTGCGCTACGGCAAACCGGATGCCACGGAGGAGGAAATGTGGCATGCACTGGCCGTCGCCCAGGCCGCCGATTTTGTGCGCGCCATGCCCGAGGGCCTGGCCGCGCCCATCGCGCAGGGCGGCATCAATGTATCCGGCGGCCAGCGCCAGCGTCTGGCCATTGCCCGCGCCCTGGTACGCAAGCCTAATGTGTACGTGTTTGACGACAGCTTTTCCGCGCTGGATTTTAAGACCGATGCGGATCTGCGCGCGGCCCTGCAGGCGGAGACACGCCAGGCTGCAGTGATTATTGTGGCCCAGCGCGTAACCACCATCCTGCGGGCAGACAACATCTTGGTGCTGGATGAAGGCCGCATCGTAGGCCAGGGCGCCCACAAGCAACTGATGGAGAGCTGCGAGGTGTACCGGCAGATCGTGCTCTCGCAGATGACAGAGGAGGAAATAGCCTGATGCAGCAACGCCCCAACAACAGATCCGGCAGGCCCGGGAACATGCGCGGCCCGGGGCGCGGCCCGGGCGGCCCTGGCATGGCCATGCCCGGCGAAACAGCCCAAAATTTCGGGCAGACCACGCGGCGTCTGCTGCGTTATCTCAAGCCTTATCACGGCCGCCTGCTGGCGGTGCTGGCTGCGGTGGTGGGCGGTAGCGTGTTCAACCTGTTCGCCCCGCGCCTGGTGGCCCAGGCGGTGGATACCCTGGCCGGGGCCGCACGCCAACGCCTGCCGGTGAACTTCGACGCCCTGGGGCTCATCCTGCTGAGCATGGTCGCTCTGTATGCCCTAGCATCCGCGTTTCAATACGTGCAGCAGCGCCTCACGGTCACCGTGGCCCAGGGCACAGTGTTCCGCCTGCGCCAGCAGATAGACCAAAAGCTTGCGCGCCTTCCCCTGGCCTACTTTGACAAGCACGAGCGCGGCGATCTTTTGAGTCGCGCCACCAACGATGTGGATAACATCGCCACCAGCCTGCAGCAGAGCCTGGCGCAAATGCTCTCATCCGCAGTGACGGTGCTGGGCGTGCTGGTGATGATGCTGACGCTGTCACCCCTGATGACGCTGGTAGCGGTGGCTACCCTGCCGCTGCTGATGCTGGTGACCATGGGCGTGGCCAAACGATCCCAAAGCTACTTTGCCCAGCAATGGCAGCGCACCGGCGCACTGAACGCGCACATTGAGGAGATGTTTACCGGCCACCAGGTGGTGCGCCTGTACGGGTACGAAGCGGCATCCGTCGCGCGCTTTGATGAGACCAACCAGCAGCTCTACGACGTCAGTTGGAAGGCGCAGTTCATATCCGGCGTCATCATGCCCATGATGAACGCCATCGGCAACCTGGCCTTCACCGCGCTGTGCGTGCTGGGCGGCGCGCTGGTCATCGGCGGGGGCATCAGCGTGGGGCAGATCACCGCATTCACCACCTACATGCGCCAGTTTACCCAGCCCATCGGGCAATTGGCCAACATGATGAACATGCTGCAATCCGCCGTGGCATCGGCCGAGCGGGTGTTTGAGCTGCTGGATGAAGCGGAGGAGGAGCCCGACGCACCGGATGCCGCGCGGCTTGCAGACCCCAAGGGCAGCGTGGTGTTTGAGGATGTAACCTTCGGTTACGACCCCGCCGAGCCGCTGATGCAGCACCTGAACATCCGCGCGGAGGCCGGGCAGACGGTGGCCATTGTAGGCCCCACCGGCGCGGGCAAGACCACCCTGGTCAACCTGCTGATGCGCTTTTACGAGTTGCAGGGCGGGCGCATCCTGCTCGATGGCGTGGATATCCGCACACTGACGCGCGAAAATCTGCGCGCCACCTTTGGCATGGTGCTGCAGGATGCTTGGCTCTTTCACGGCACCATCCGCGAAAACGTAGCCTACGCCAAGCCGGACGCTACGGATGAACAGGTGCGCACCGCGGCCAAGGCGGCCTATGTGCACCACTTTGTGCGCACCCTGCCCGACGGCTACGGCACCATGCTGGGCGAGGAGGCGAGCAACCTATCCCAAGGGCAACGCCAGCTGCTCACCATCGCCCGCACCGTGCTGGCGGATCCGGCAGTGCTCATTCTGGATGAGGCCACATCCAGCGTCGATACCCGCACAGAGGTGCTCATCCAAAAGGCCATGCGCGCGCTGATGCAAAACCGCACCAGCTTTGTCATCGCCCACCGCCTCTCCACCATCCGCAACGCAGATCTCATCCTGGTGATGGATCACGGCAGCATTGTGGAACAGGGCACTCACGCGCAATTGTTGGAAAAGGGCGGCTTCTACGCCACCCTTTACAACAGCCAATGGACTGCCGGCAACGGCTGATACGCCGCGCGCCAGCCACATGAGCCGCGCCGCCCCGCCTGCCTTTGCGCAGGCGGGGCGGCAATGCTTAGCCCTTGCACAGCAACGCCAGTACCTGCTGGCTGCGCCGCAAAAAGGCGGTCATCTCATCCGGCGGCAGGGGGGCGCAAGTGAGCGCCGCCAGATCGTAGAGCTGCCGGGCGATCAGCCGGGTATCCTCCGTGCCCGCGTCCCGCGCGGCCAGGGCGGCCAGTACCGGGCTGCGGCGGTTGAGCACCAGGGTATAATCATCCGGCATGGCGAAGGAAAGGTTGCCATAGAGGCGGGACATCTCCTTAAAGCGCCTGCTCTGCTCCCCCTCCACCAGCAGCACGGGCAGGGTATCCCCGGCCAAGGGTTTGGCCTCTACTTTTAGCTCCGGTTTATCCGTGGCGGCGCGGAAGAGGGCCTCCAGCCCCGCCACATCCAGCTGCGCATCCTCGCCCTGGGCATCAGTCAGGCCGGATACATCCGCATCCACCCGGCGGAAGGCTACTTTGCTCTCCCCGCCGCTGTACTCCAGGAAGGAGATAAAGTTGACGTCTATGGCGGCCTCCAGCCGCACCACATCAATGCCCCGCTCGCGGTAGAGGGCGACGGCCGCATCCTGGCGGCTGGCGTCGTTGGTGTAGTAGACGGTATCCGGGGCCTTTTCCTTGTTCGCATCCAGGTACTCCGCCAGGGTGACGAAGCCCCCGTCCACTTTTTCAAAGAGCAACGCATCCTTCATGCGCTCGTAAAATTTTTCGTCCCGCATGCAGCCGAACTTGACGAAGGGGTGAATGTCGTTCCAGTAGCCGGCGTAGGTATCCCGTTCCGCCGCAAACATGCCGGTCAGCTTATCGGCCACCTTGCGGGTGATGTGGGCGGAAAGCCTGCGCACATAGCTGTCGTTCTGCAGGAAGGAGCGGCTGACGTTGAGCGGCAGATCCGGGCAATCCAGCACGCCCTTGAGCAACATCAAAAACTCCGGAATGACCTCTTTGATGTTGTCGGCCACGAACACCTGGCCGCTGAAGAGCTTGATCTGCCCCTCCATGCCACCAAAATTCTGCTTCAATTTGGGGAAGTAGAGGATGCCCTGCAAGCGAAAGGGGTAATCCACATTCAGGTGCACCCAAAAGAGCGGATCCTCAAACTCGTGAAACACCTGGTGATAAAAGGCCTTGTACTCCTCATCCGTACAATCCGCCGGAGATTTGAGCCACAAGGGCTTGGTGTCGTTGATGGGCTGCGGCGCCTGGGGCGCTTCGCCTTCCCCTTCCTTGGCCTCGGTTTCGGCCTTGGGCGCCTCGGTGGCCGCATCCTCCAGGTACACGGGCACGGAAAGAAAGGCGCAGTAGCGGCTAAGCACTTCGCGCACGCGGTGGGGCTTGGCAAATTCCGCCTCCTCCTCCGTCAGGTGCAGGGTGACGCAGGTGCCGCGCTGGGGCCAGTCCCCGGGTTCCATCTCATAGTTCATGCCATCCGCGCTCGTCCAGCGCACGGGCTGGGCATCCGGCAGAAAGCTGCGGGTATCGATGGTGACCTGGTCGGCCACCATGAAGGCGGAGTAAAAGCCCAGGCCAAAGTGACCGATGATGCCCGTATCCGCCCCAGCCTCGCCGCCCTCGCCGGGCTTGTACTGGGCCAGGAACGATTCCGCGCCGGAAAAGGCCACTTGGTTGATGTAGGTGGCAACCTCTTCATCCGTCATGCCTACGCCGTTGTCAATAAAGCGCAGGGTGCGGGCCTTTTCATCCGCCAGCACGCGCACAGCGTAATCCTCGCCCTGGCCACCGGATGCCAGGCGGTGCTTGGTGATGGCGTCGCAACCGTTGCTTACCAGCTCGCGCACAAAGATATCCTTATCTGAATAGAGCCATTTCTTGATGATGGGCATGATGTTTTCCGCATGGATGGATACGCTGCCCTTCTGTTGCTGCATCGCAATCTCTCCTTTGTGCCGGCCCTGTGGGGCCGTGCGTAGAATGGTGGAATACATATATTGTATACATCGGTTGTTTGTGTGTCAAGCACTTTTTAGCACTCGGCAAGTGTGAGTGCTAACAAGTTCCTTTATCCTTCTTGTATGCGCCCGTCGCGCACCAGTACGCGCCTGGCGGCCCGTCGCGCCACCGCCGCATCGTGAGTGATGAGCACCACGGTGCTGCCCTGGCCGTGCAGCGCCTGCAGCAGCGCCATCACCTCGCCGCTGGCCTGGGCATCCAGGTTGCCGGTGGGTTCATCCGCCAGAATGACGGGCGGCTGCCCCACCAGGGCGCGGGCAATGGCCACGCGCTGACGCTGCCCGCCGGAAAGCTGCATGGGTCTGTGCTCCATGCGCTCGGCCAGGCCTACCCGGGCCAGCGCCTGCTCCGCGGCATCCCGCCGGGCCTTGCGGTCCGCGCCGCGCAGCGTCAGGGGCAGTTCTACATTCTCCAGGGCGGTCAATCGCGGCAGCAGTTGAAAGCCCTGAAAGACAAAGCCGATTTTGCGGTTGCGGATATCGGCCAGCGCCCGGCCCGGCAGATCGCTGACCGGCAGGCCATCCAGCGCGTAAGCGCCGCTGGTTGCCCTATCCAGGCAGCCCATGATGTGCATCAGCGTGCTCTTGCCACTGCCGGAAGGCCCCACAATGGCCACAAATTCCCCGGCGCGGATGTGCAGGGAGACCCCCGCCAGCGCCGCCACCTCCCCGCCGCCCATGGGATACACCTTGCGGATGTTGGTCAAACGGATCACAAAAACCCCCCTTGCGGGGTAGTATGCGCGAAGATGGGGAAGAAAACCAAAATAAACCGAGAAAACGGCAAGCGCCGGGCTTTGGCTGTGCCGGCGGATGGCTCCCGCGTACCTGCACGGGATAGGTGATTGATACGTCTCTGATTGAATTCGTAGCCAAGCCATCACTGGCAGGGGCCGGGTGAAAGTTCACGCCGTCTTTGATAGTGTGCCATATGATGGCAGCGTAGTCAACATGGGCGTCAAGAATCCGAACGGCTCGGTTTGCTACATCGTAGGCATCCGCAAGGACATCCGCGCCAAAATCGGCAAGCAGCACGGCAAGAACGTCCATGTTACGATAAAGGAGTTTGTCTGATAATGAGAGAAAGATTTCCGACGACCATTCTGCGAATTTGTATTATTCTATTTGCTATTGTAGGCATTCTGGTTTGTGTTTTCGCATTGCCGTCATGTCGGAACGTCCATTGCGAAAATTTACCCTGGATACGCTTATTGGCAGTATTCGATACTTATCGGACTATATACGGCTGCTGTCTGCTTCTTTTTCGCGTTGTTTCAATTATATGGCTTTTGATGAACGGAATTGACAGAGACAGCACGCTTTCGCCAAAAAATCTGAAAGCGATTTGAATCAGCGCGATTGTATTTCCTCTTTGCGATGCCGGTTATATTTCTGGCGGCGGAAGCGGATGACGCGCCGGGACTTATACTCATCGGGGCTTTTTGGGACGCGTTTCCGACTAAGCGTGGCGGCGGTCACGGCGATTTTTAAAACGAATTGTCTGTGAAAGATACAGAAGAAGAGGAGGCTAAATGAAAGGCGTATCCGCTTCGTATACAGCAAACACCTCGCTTGCTTCATCCAAAGCGGAGCATCAAGCGAGGCGTTTTGGGCTGTGCCTATGATGTTTTACTTCTTACCGCTTGACGATTTCATCTCATGCTTGGTGATTTCTCCAGTCTCCGCGTCAAGCTCGACCTTGTAGGTCTGCCCGTCGACGGTAAACCTCATCTCATATTCGGCGCGGCTATCGTCGTAGTCGAATTCAATTTCCGTAAACACGGCCTGATCCGCAGCAACGCCCACGCGCGCCAGCGCCTTTTCCTTCGCTTCGCTCATGGTGAGAAGCTGACCGGCCACCACTTCGCTCTTTCGGCTGCTTACCGTCTCGGTCGATTCTTTGATGATGCCGCCAGCCTCCGCGTCAATGTCGAATTCATATTCCTTCCCATCAACGATAAATTCGATTTCAAACACGCGCCGTCCGTCTTCCCTATCCTCCGCCAGCTTCGTCATGAATACAGCCGCCTCATCAAAACGCGCCCTCTCCAGCGCGATGGCTTTCGCGTCCTCCAGCGACAGCGGCGAAGCGTCCTCCGCGATCGCGAGGCTCATACCCAGCATCAGTACGGCAGCCACCGCCGCCGCCAGCAACCGCTTTGTATTTGAGATTTTCATGGTATATCCCGTCCTTTCGTTTGTTTTTCTCCTTGATGATATCACGTTAAAATGAAGGGAACATGAAGGTGAAGGCGCTGCCTTCGCCGGTTTTGCTTTCCAACGTGATTCCGCCATGGTGCAACAAGGCGATCTGCTTGGCAATCGAAAGGCCCAACCCCATGCTGTGCGCCTCATCGGAGGTACGGGCAGGGTCGACCTGGTAAAACCGCTGCCAAATCTTCTCCTGATCCTCCGGCGCAATACCGATACCATCATCCGTGACCTTCAGGAATCCCTTGCCGCCCTCCGCCCAAAGCGATACGATGACATGACTCTTTCCATACTTTATTGCGTTTTGCGACAGATTCTGAAAAACCCGAGAAAACAAAGGCGCATCCACCGGCGCGTATATGCCCGGCTGGATTTCATGCCGCACCGTAATATACCCAGGCGTGAGATCAGCCGCTTCCTCCACAAGGGACAACACCAGCGCGCTCACATCGGTATTCTGTAAAACAATCCGAAATTGTCCCTGCTCCAGCCGTGTAATCGTCAACAGATGCACAATCAGCCGATGCATGCGCTCCGCCTGCCTTTGCACTACCAGAAATGAATCTCGCGTCTCCTTGTCCGGCGGCTCCTGCCCTAGCGAGTATTCGCACTGCGCCAGAATGACCGATACGGGCGTGCGCAGCTCATGAGATACATCGGACACGAACTGCTTTTCCGCCTCAAACGAGCTTTCCAGTCTTTCCAACATTCCGTTAAAATTGACGGCCAGTGCGCGGATTTCGTCGCGACCATCCTCAATGGGCACTCTTCTGGACAAATCTCTGCCTTCCGTGATGGATTCCACCGTCTGGTTCATGACGCGCACCTGGCGGAACGCGCGCTTGGTAATCCAGTATCCGCCTACGGCGGCCAGCACAACAAGGATCGGAAGGGTGAACAGCGCAGTCTGAAATAGGGAATCCGTAACGCCACTTACAGTATCAAGCGGCAGTACGCCGCGTACCCATACCGACGGATGTTTTTTGAAGGTGAGCAGCCTGTCATATACCAGATACCGGTCGCTATCCGCGTTGATTAGCCGCGTCTGGCTATCGACGAATTCTGTTTCTTCTGGGAAGCTGTCGGGCAATCGCCCCTCAACCCGCAGAAAATCGGCCGTATATACGAGAGAGGATACGCCATTTTTGAAGCTCTCGAAGGCGTTATCGATTTCAAGCTCGCCGTCGTCGTATTCCACCTCGTCGATATTATACTCAACGATGGTATTCAGCCGCCCTTCTGCGTTGCTTTGAATGATGGAATCGCTGATGACCATCATAAAGCCAAGCACCGACAGGACAATCAGCAGCATAAGCAGGGCATACCATAGCGTAATTCGGAGTGTAATCGACATCTTTTTCATGGGGCCTCTCGCAGTACGTAGCCGCTGCCGCGTATGGTATGAATCAGCTTCGGTTCAAAATCATCATCCATTTTCCTGCGCAGGTTTCGGATGTATACATCCACCACATTGGAGCCGCCGGCATAATCGAAATTCCAAACATGGGTTTCAATCTGCTCGCGGGACAGCACCATGCCCTGGTTTCGGATAAGGTATTCCAAAATGGCGAATTCCCGTGAGGAGAGCTGAATCTGTTCACCGTCGCGCCGCACTGTGCGGGCCTTGCAGTCCACCGTAAGCCCTGCAAGGGTATAGATATTTGTCGGGTTGTTGTCCGCCTTTCTGGTCATTGCCCGGATGCGCGCCATCAGCTCTTCCAATGAAAAGGGTTTCACCAGATAGTCATTTGCGCCGGAATCCAGCCCCTTTACCCTATCTTCGACGGCATCCCTCGCGGTCAAGAACAGCACTGGGGTCAGGTCTCCCTTGGCGCGTAGGTTTTCCAGCACCTCCAAGCCACTACGCCCCGGCATCATGATATCCAACACAATCGCGTCATAGGCCGCGCTGGCAAGGTAGGCCATCGCCTCTTTGCCATCATAGCAGGAATCCACGCCATATCCCTCTTTGCTCAGCCTTTTGACAAGAATCCCGTTCAAGTCCCGTTCATCCTCGGCTATCAATAAGCGCACAATCTTTTCAGCCTCCTATTCGACAAGCGCAAAGAAAGTCCTTTATATTAGATCTTCCACGCCGTGTCGGCATTTCCCTTCCATTCAACGTTCCTCGACGATCACATCCGCATCCGGCGAAATGGATTTGGTTTGCGACACAAAACCATCGTCGTCCGTGATGATGGAAATCCTGCCCGCAGCAATCGTCAGCGCGCCCTCCGACTTCATGCCGTTGTTTCCGGTGTCGATGGTAATATCGCCGCCGTTTACCGTAACCAGCGACACGGCGGAAATCCCATCATCTTGCGCGGTGATGAACAATGTACCCGCGTCTATTTGCACATACCCGAGGGCTGCCTGGTCTGAGTTGGTTGCTTTCAGGCCGTCGCCGCCCGCCGTAACGTTGATCGTCCCGCCCCGAATGATCAGGTAATCCTTTCCCTTGACCCCATGACTTCTGGCGTTTATAGTGATGCACCCTCCCTCGATTAGCAGGGTGTCGCGGCTGGCAATGCCATCGTTGTACTGCCCGTTGACGGTCAGCGATCCTTCTCCGCTAATCGTCAGGTCTGCTTTGGAAAAGATGGCGGCATCCTGTCCGTCTGGCGCATTCGTGTATTGGCTCGCGTCCGTCAAGGTACTATCTGAACCTTTGGGTAAAAACAGCGTTACTTCCTTTGCGGCTTGAATGTCAATTGCAGGGCAATCGGCACTCGTCAATGTCAGGTTTTCCAGAGTGAGCGTCACCTTTCCGCTGGTGTTTATCACCAATTGTCCTTGATTGCAGGCCCCTGTTATCATATAGCTGCCCGATGATGTGATGGCGGCGGTTGTTCCGTTAATTACCACATCCTCGCTATCGCTTGTGATCTGGCCTTCCGCAAAAATGATGGTCGTGTTCAAAGTTTTCGCGGCAGCAAGTGGCAAACCGTTTCCTATCATGGACATGAGAATTGCCAGGATTGCGCACAGCGCTGTTTTGCGTTGCTTCATAACTGTTGTCTCCTTTCGTTGATCTTCGAAGATAGTATAGCCAACGAACATGAAGGCAACATGAAAGGGATATGCTCGGCAATCACCAACAGTTTCATAGTGGTATCCACGGGCAGAAGCGCTTTATTCTGCTCTTCATATTTTCCCGGGAACAAGAGATGACCCATGGATATGGTTGTATAAGAAAATACTTGTGTTCAGTGGTGGAGCGCGATTCTGAAACTCGGCGTTCTGGCGAAAGAGCGGCACAACATCGGCTACCACGACAGTACCCTGCCGATTTTTATGAAGTAAACTGTCCTCAAATCATAATCGCATTTACGAACAGCGGAACAATCTCGACAGAGGAAGGGCTTACGATCAAAACATATAGCATGAACAAAAACGCGTTGCGCTATACCTTCGAGAACTTGAGGGGCGGTGTCATTGAAAAAAACAGTGAGACCAAGGCACCGGCCTTGATATTCAATATTGCGCCCATGACAGATGTGCAAAAAAAAGCCCCTAACACCTATGAAATGATCAATGACGGCGTTATCCGCTCATTGGGGGCGTCCGTGGTTCGTTTAGAAGCAGGCGCAAGCTCTCCCATCTACCCCGCGTGGAAGGGCGACGGCACGCTGGAAAATCGTGATTCAGATACGCCGGTTTTTTGACGTGACTCTAGTGAAAGAAATCAAAAGAGAAAAAGACGCCAAAGCCAAAAATTTTGAGAAGAAGCTTTTAGATTCCGCCGAAACTTTACGAAAGGCGCTTGGCTTCGATAGTATGCCCACCGGAACGACCATGCGCATGCGGCTACTAGCTGGCTGGTATGAAAACAGATATACACGAAAAGAGAAGACGATATCGGAGTTTTCCCTGGAAAGCGCAGGGCTCTAAAGACAAGGGGGCAGTTTCGGCAGAACCGCCGCCTCTGCCTGCGAAGGCGCTTTACAGGACAACCGGCCGGTGGTTGCGGCGCAAAAAATTCCGCGGCACTTGGATGGAATCCCCCTTATTTTTTAACACAATATCACTACACAAGCGCTGCAAGACAATCCGGTTTGTGCAGCTGAAGTTTGTGCTCTCCCCGGGGGCATAACCTAAGCGAAGCAATCCAGGGAAAGCTGGATTGCTTCGTCGTTTCACGCGGGTCTTCATGCTGGTTTGAGGGAAGGTTTCAGCCTTGATGACGGAACTGCCCTTGCGCCGATGCCCTCGCTCGCCAGAGGGCTGCGGGCCGCGCGTTCAGTCGTAGCGAAGGGCCTCAATGGGCCGCAGTTTGGATGCCTTGCCCGCCGGATACAGGCCGAACACGATGCCCACGGCCATGGAGAAGCCGATGGCCAGCTCAACCACGCCCAGGGACATGATCAGCGTCATATTCAGCATGGTGCGCAGGGCCTGCATCAGCAGCCAGCCGAACACCAGGCCGAGCAGCCCGCCCAGGCCGGATAGCACCACGGCCTCAATGAGAAACTGCAACAGAATGTTGACGCGCCGCGCGCCCACGGCCTTGCGGATTCCGATCTCCCGCGTGCGCTCGGTGACGGAAACCAGCATGATGTTCATGATGCCGATGCCGCCCACCAGCAGTGCGATGCCCGCAATGCCGCCCAGCATCAGCGTCAACTGGCCGGTGGTCTCGTTGATGGTGTTGAGCATCTCGGTCTGGTTGGATACGCGGTAGGCGCTGGTGTTCTGGTAGCGCTTGTAGAGGTAGTTTTCCACGTAAGTTTGCGCTTGCGTAACTGCTTCGGCGCTGACGGCGGATACGTAGAAGCTGCCGATGGTGGTGGATCCGAGCATACGCTGGGCCAGGGTGTAAGGCAGTATCACCACCTCGTCGCTGGATGTGCCGGCGCTGCTGCCCTTGCTCTCCAGCACACCTACGATCTGGAAAGCGCGACCGTTGATGTGCAGGGTGTTGCCCACCACATTTGTGTTGCCGAACACATCCTCCGCGGTCTGGGCGCCAATGACGCACCGGGCGCTGCGGTTGTCCACATCCGACTGTACGATGTAGCGGCCCGACTGCACGCTCTGGTTGCGGATATCCGCGTAGGCGGGCAGTACGCCCATCATGCTGACAGTGGTGTTCTTGTTGCCCGCTTTCACAGTCACGCTGCCGTTGACCATGGGGGAAATCTTGTCAATGGCCTCACTGGCCTCCAGGCCGAGGATATCGGACAAGCTCAGCACCACGGTACCCCGCTGCTGCCCGGCGCTTTGGGGCTGGGCGGGCGCCGCGCCCTGTGGCCCGCCGCCGTATCCGCCGTATTGGCCCACCCGCCGGGTGGTGATATTGACGGTGAGCAGGTTGGTGCCCATGCCCTGTATGCTATCCGTGACGCTGGCGGTGGTTCCTTGGCCAATGGCCACCAGCACCACCACGCTCATCACGCCGATGATGACGCCCAGCATGGTCAGCGCGGCGCGCACCTTGTTGGTGCGGATGGCCTTAAAGGCCATGGCAATGGTTTGGGGCAGCATCAGCTCACCTCCTGTCCGTCCGCCGCGGCCAGTACCCGGCCATCCTGTATGTGGATGCAGCGGGGGGCCTGGGCGGCGATGCTTGCGTCGTGGGTGATCAGCACGATGGTGTGCCCGGCCCGGTGCAACTCATGCAGCAGGGCCATGATCTCGCGGCCCGTACGGCTATCCAGGTTGCCGGTGGGCTCGTCGGCCAGCAGCAGGGCGGGCTGGGTGACCAGCGCCCGGGCGATGGCTACGCGCTGCTGTTGTCCGCCGGAAAGCTCTGTGGGGCGGTGGTCGATGCGATCGGCCAGGCCCACCCTTTCCAGCACGGTCTCGCTGATCCGGTGGCGCTTTCCGCCGCGCATGCCCTGGTACACCAGGGGCAACTCCACATTTTCTTGGGCGGTCATGCGGGGCAGCAGGTTAAACTGCTGAAACACAAAGCCTATCTTGCGGCCCCGTATGCGGGCCAGTTCATCCTCGCTGTAGTCGCCTATCTCCTGTCCGTCAAAGCGGTAGCTGCCCTCATCGGCTGCATCCAGGCAGCCGATGATGTGCATCAGTGTGGATTTGCCGCTGCCCGAGGGGCCGATGATGGCCACAAACTCGTGGTCAGCAATGGCCAAATCCACCCCATCCAGGGCGCTGACCACGTTGTCGCCCATGCGGTAATCCTTGCGGATGCCTGTCATCTCAATCATGCGCGCCTCCGTTAAAAGCCCATCATGGGCATGGCGCCGCTTCGGATGACCATTTGGTTGCCGCTGCTGGCGCTGGTACCGGTGCTGAGGTAGAGCACAGTTTCCCCGGCGGTCAGGCCGGATGTGACCTGCACGTAGTCGTCGTTGGATAACCCCAGGGTGACCGGCCGCAGCGTGCCGGCGGTCGCACTCTGCGCGCCGCCTGTGGAGGCGGAGACGCCTGCTGCTGCCCGCAGCCCCGTGCCCGCACCGGTTCCGGCGCCGCCATAGGCCGCGCCGGGGGCCTGCTGACGGGTGGCGTTTTGGCCTTGGGGGGCAACCCCGCCAAAACCGCCGCCTGCGGTGCTATAAGCTGCTCCGCCGTAACCCGTGCCGCTACCGTAATCGCCCGCCACCAGCACATAGGATTCGTTGTTGATGGTCTGTATGGCCTCCACGGGCAGGTAAACGGCGTCATCCAGATGGGCTACCTGTATCTGGCCGCTGGCGTTCATGCCGGGGCGCACGCCGGTACCCGCAGCGTCAAAGTTTAACCGCACGTTGTAGGTGGATACACCGCTCTCGGCGGTGCCCACGGGCGCTATTTTCTCCACCGTGCCGACAAGCGGCGTATCGGGCAACGCATCCACGGAGATGTTGACCGGCTGGCCGGCGGCCACCTTCACCACATCCAGTTCGTCCACGGCGATGGTCAGTACCATGTCCTCCCCTTGCAGAATGCTGCACAGCAGGGTGCCGCTGGTCAGATCCGCGCCTTCGGTGGTATCCACGGTGGCCACCACGCCATCCACCGGCGCGCGCACGATCAGGTTCTCTCGCTTATCCCGCGCGGCCTGCAGGGATTCGGCGGCGGTCTGCCGCTGCAGGCGCAGATCCTCCACCTTCAGGGTGATGGGCGAATCCTCCAGGGTATATAGGCCGGTTTTGCGGTAGACCATATCCCCCTCGGCCACGCGCACCTTTTTGATGGTGCCGCCAAAGGCGGATACCGCCATGGGCTTATTGATGGCCAGCGCGCCCGTGCCCGCGGTCTTGCCGTCCTTGGTGGTGACGGTGGCCGGCGCATCCATGGGCAGGGTGTCATCCACAATGGTCACCACCGCGCGGGTGCCCTGCAGGTACAGGTCGGTCACGCTGCCCTCGCGCGAGAAGCCCTCGCCGCTGACGGTCACCACCTCGCCGTAGGTCAGGGTCACATCCTCCGCCACATCCAATTCCACCTTCATGCGGCCATCCGTGGATAGCAGGGCCACGCTGCCAAAACGGCGGTACACGGCCAGCGCGTCGTCGCCCGGCTTGGCGTAGAGCTTCATCACGCGCCCGGCGGAGGGAGAAAGAATATCTTCCACATCGCTGCCCGCAGATGTGGTGGTGATGGTGTTATCCGCGCTCCACAGCGCGTACTCCAGGCTGGCGATCTCTTCATCCAAGGCGTCGTTTTCCAGCACGGCCAGTATCTGCCCGGCGCTCACCGCGTCGCCCACATCCACGCGCAGATCGGTCAGGGTACCGTCAGCCTCCACGTACACGTTGGGCTGGTTGGCTGCGGTGACGGCCCCACTGCCATACACGTGCACATCCAGCGCGCCTTGCAGGGCGCGGGTCTGTGTGTATTGGGGCGCTTCGCTCTGCGCCTGCTGCGCCTGCATGCGGCTGTAGTAATTCCAGCCCAAGATGCCCGCGGTCACCAGCACAGCCAGCAGCACCGCGTACTTGATGACGCGGCGAATCATCCGCCTGCGCCTGGCGCGGGATACGCGCGGCTTGGGTGCGCTCTGCGGCGGGGTGAGTTGCGCCTGCTGCGCGGGTTCTCGCACGGTCTCGCTCATGTGGATTTTCCTCCCGTTCATGCTCTGGATTGCGCTCATCATACCGAAAAAATAAGGCAAAAATATGAAGCCTGCGTGAAAAAGTGGCGCGGAAATGGAGCAAGTGGGGGATTCTAACAGGAATTGTGCCCTCAGTCTTTACGGGAGTGGACAAGCACAAAGTTTAATGATATAATGAGGATATGAAAAAGATAAAAGAAAGCGCGGACAAGAAATGCCCGGTATGCGGGAAAACAAGAAATCAAATACTGCGAGGTCACA
>JAITTS010000154.1 GCA_031286995.1 Oscillospiraceae bacterium | reverse complement strand
CCGGCCTGGTCGCCCAGGCGCTGGAGGAGACCGAGGAGGCGCACGTGGTGCTGCGCTTCGTCGGCGGGCATCCGCTGATCGCCTGCGGCGACGTGCGTCAGCAGCTTCGGCTGGCCGAGATCGGCTCGACGCTTTCGCCGCGCGCGCTGCTGGACATCGCCGGGCTGATGCGCGCCTCCCGCGTCGCCAGGGATGCGCTGGTCACCGACCGCGAAAACACGTCGCAGCTCACCGCGCTGGCCTCCCGGCTCTCCACCTATCACCGGCTGGAGAGCGACATCGCCGCCGCGATCCTCAGCGAGGAGGAGATCGCGGATCACGCCAGCCCCGCGCTGGCCGACATCCGCCGCCACATCCGCCAGTGCAACGACCGCGTGCGGGATAAGCTCAACAGCATGATCCACAGCGCCGCCTTCCAGAAGTATTTGCAGGATCCGATCATCACCATCCGCGGCGACCGCTTCGTGCTACCGGTGAAGCAGGAGTTCCGCTCCAGCGTGCCCGGCCTGATCCACGATCAATCCGCCACCGGCGCGACGCTGTTCGTGGAGCCGATGGCGGTGGTGGAGATCAACAACGATCTCAAGCAGTGGCTGGTCAAGGAGCGCGCAGAGATCCAGCGCATCTTGCAGGCCTTCTCCGCCGAGATCGCGCCGCACGCGCAGCCGCTGGCCGCCAACCAGGCCATCCTGGCGCGGCTGGATTTCGCCTTCGCCAAGGCGGCGCTCTCTCGCGCGATGTTCGGCGTTTTGCCCAGGATCAACGGCCAGGGCCGCATCCGCATCGTGCGCGGCCGCCACCCATTGCTGGATCCCGACAAGGTGGTGCCCAGCGATCTGTGGATGGGGGAGGATTTCACTGCCCTGGTCATCACCGGCCCCAACACCGGCGGCAAAACCGTGACGCTCAAAACCGTCGGCCTGCTGACGCTGATGGCCCAGGCCGGGCTGCACGTGCCGGCCGATTTGGGCACCGAGCTGGCGGTGTTCGACCAGGTGTTCGCCGACATCGGCGACGAACAATCCATCGAGCAGTCGCTTTCCACCTTCTCCAGCCACATGACGAACATCGTGGAGATTCTGCGGAACGTTACGCCCAACTCGCTGGCGCTGTTCGATGAGCTGGGCGCCGGCACCGACCCGACCGAGGGCGCGGCGCTGGCCCAGGCGGTGCTGGCCACGCTGCTGCGCACCGGGGCGCGCGCCATCGCCACCACGCACTATAGCGAGCTGAAGGAGTACGCGCTGACCACGCCGGGCGTGGAGAACGCCTCGGTGGAGTTCAACGTGGAGACCCTGCGGCCCACCTATCGGCTGTCCATCGGCATCCCGGGCAAATCCAACGCCTTCGAGATTTCCCAGCGCCTGGGGTTGCCGGAGGAGATCATCGAGCGGGCGCGCCAACTGCTCAGCCACGAACAGATCCGCTTCGAGGACGTCATCGCCAACGCGGAGTATCACCGGCAGATCGCCCAGCGGGAGCGGGAGATTGCCGAGCAGGCCCGGCAGGAGATGATCCGCATGCGCGAGGAAGCCGAGGCGCAGCGCAAAAAGCTGGAAGAATCACGCGAGCGCGACATCCGCAAGGCCAAGGAGGAGGCCCGCCGCATCCTGGAGCGCGCGCGCGGCGAGAGCGAGACGATCATCGCCGAGCTTCACCGCCTCAAAAAGGAGGGCGCGCACACGCCGGAGCATGAGGTGCAGAAGCTCAAGCAGCGCCTGCAGCAAGGTCTGGGCGAGGTGCAGGACGCGCTGGCCCAGCCGGTGACACGGGTCACCGCGCCGCCGCGTGATTTGAAACCCGGCGACACCGTGCGCGTCGTCCACCTGGGCAACGATGGCACCGTGCTTTCGCCGCCCGATGCCAAGGGCGAGGTGCGCCTCCAGATCGGCGTGATGAAGATGACGGCGCACCTCTCGCAGCTGGAGCTTAAAGAGGAAGCCTCCGCGGTCAAAGACGCAAAGCCCGGCGGAAAGGTACAGGTGCGCAGCATGGTGGATATTCAGCACCGCGCGATCGCGCGGGAGATCGATCTGCGCGGCATGGCTCTGGATGAGGCGCTGGGAGAGGTGGACAAGTTTCTGGATAACGCCGTGCTTTCCGCCCTGGTCGAGGTGCAGCTGATCCACGGCAAAGGCACCGGCGTGCTGCGCGCCGGCATCCACACCCACCTCAAGAAGCATCCGCACGTGAAGAATTACCGGCTCGGCAAGTACGGCGAGGGCGAGGAAGGCGTGACCATCGTGACGCTGCGATAACGCGCCCAAGCCGCCGCGGCTGTTTGACGTTCCGCCGGGGGGACACGGCCCCTCCGGGCGCATCTCCGGCGCATCCCGGGGCGCTGAGCGTCGAATGCACGTCGATTGCCCGGGAAATATCAAGAGGCAAATATCAAGATTGCTTTTTTCGCATTTATCCACTATAATGAGGGTGGAAAGAGACAATAGGAGGGGCATTGACATGAAGCTTATCATCGCCATCGTCCAGGACGAGGACGCTTCCCGCCTGATCAACGAGTTGATGAACGATGGGTTTAGCGTCACTAAGCTGGCCACAACCGGCGGCTTTTTGCGCGCGGGCAACACCACGTTGCTTCTGGGCGTGGATGATACCCGTTACCAAGGGGCGATGGATATCATCGAAAAGGTCTGCAAGAGCCGCAAACAGATCGCTACATCCCCCTCGCCCGTGGCCGGCACGGCCAGCGTGTTCGTGCCCTACCCCATTGAGGTGATGGTGGGCGGCGCAACCATCTTCGTGCTGGAAGTGGAGCACTTTGCCAAACTGTGAGGCCCCCGCCCAGCCGGCAGCGCCCGCCTTGCGGTTTGAGGATTTGATGGGTCAATCCGCCTCGGTTGAAAATCTGCGGCAAGATTTTCAGGCCAGGCAGTTTGTGCATGCCTACCTTTTCGCCGGGCCTGCAGGCGTGGGCAAGCGCAGCTTGGCCCGGCTGTGCGTGGCGGCCATGTATTGCGCAGCCGGTGCGGCAGATAAGCCTTGTGGCGCGTGCGAAGGTTGCCTGCGCGCGGCCCATGGCAATCACCCGGATGTGCGCGTGCTGCGGCCCGAGAAGAGCATCGGTGTGGATGAGGTGCGCGGTGTGTTAGCCGCCGTGCAGGTGCGTGCCTTTCTGGGCGGGCCCAAGGCCGTGGTGGTCGAAGGTGCGGAGCGCATGACCCCGCAGGCACAAAATTGCCTGCTGCGCACGCTGGAGGATCCTCCGGCGGGGACAGTGTTCTTTTTGCTGGCCGAGGCTCTGGGGGCCATGCTGCCCACGGTGCGCTCTCGCTGCCGGGTGGTCAATCTGGCGCCGTTATCCCCCCAGGCGCTTGCGGCGCGGCTGCAGGCCCACGGCATACCGCCCGCCCGCGCGGCGCTGCTGGCCGAGGCCGCCCAGGGTTCGGTGGGCCGCGCGCTGGCTATGCACGCGGATGCGGCCTACTGGCAACTGCGCGAGCGCGTGCTGCGTCTTATGTTTGAAAGTGAAAGCGCATCCCAGGCGTTGGCCGGGGCGGCGGCGCTGAGGGAAGAGAAGGCGCGAGCCGGCCAGGTGTTCGAGATGCTGGAGGGTGCTCTCTGCGCCGCTCTGCGAGGCAGGATTTTGGGGCAGCCGGTCGTGCCGGATGCCTATCCGCCGGGCTGGGCGCGTTTTGCGCGGGATGTATCCGCGCAGGCCGTGCTGCGCCTGCTGGATGCGAACATCCATTGCAAAAAACAAATAGCCAGCAACGTCAGCTTTCAGGCCGCGCTGGAGATGTGGATTTTGAAACTATCGGAGGAATGGACGATATGGCAACGGTAATCGGGGTACGGTTTAAGCGCGCGGGCAAGGTCTACTATTTCAATCCAGGAGATTTGCCTGTATGCGGCGGGGATGCAGTGGTGGTGGAGACCGCCCGGGGTCTGGAGTACTGCGAGGCGGTTACCCCACCGCGTGATGTACCGGATGAGCAGATTGTGCCACCCTTGCGCCAGGTGGTGCGCCTGGCTACGGATCAGGATACGCGCACAGCGGCGGCTAACGAGGAGAACGAGCGCAAGGCTCGCGATATCTGTCAGGAAAAGATCGCGATCCACAACCTTGAGATGAAGTTGGTGGATGTGGAGTACACCTTCGACAACAGCAAGATCATCTTTTACTTCACGGCCAACGGCAGGGTGGATTTTCGCGCCCTGGTGAAGGATTTGGCCGCTGTCTTCCGCACCCGCATTGAGCTGCGCCAGATCGGCGTGCGCGATGAGGCCAAGATGCTCGGCGGTCTGGGCCCCTGCGGGCGGCAGATCTGCTGTGGCGCATTCCTGGGCGATTTTCAGCCCGTATCCATCAAAATGGCCAAGGAGCAGAATCTGTCGCTCAACCCCACCAAGATATCCGGCCTGTGCGGCCGGCTGATGTGCTGCCTGAAGTATGAACAGGATACCTACGAGCAGATTCGCAAGCGCATGCCGCGGGTGGGCAAGGATATTCTGACCCCCGAAGGGGTGGGCACCGTGGCGGATATCAACGTGCTGAAGGAGACCGTGCGCGTGCGCTTATCCAAGGTGGACGGCATGGAGATGAAAGAGTTTGCCATCGACACGTGCACCAAGCCTACAGCGGAGCAATCCAGCGCCGCGCGCAGTGACCGCGAGTACAACGCTGCCCAGCAAGAGCAGCGCCGCCGCGCCCGCGAGGAAGAGGCCCAGGCCCGCGCCAACAAGCGCGCCGCCCGCACCGGCGGCAGGCGATGGGGCAACACCCCCGTCCAGGGGACGGACGGCGCTGCGCCCATACCGGAGGATGCGCCGGAAGGGGCATCGGAAGAAGCGCTGGTGGAGGAAACCTTCCTGGATTCGGATGAACTGGATGTGGATGTGGCGTTGCTGGAAGCGGAAGAGTACGACGAGGAACGGTTCAGCGACTGAGAAACCACCGCTTAAACCCAGGGAGGAGTATCCAAACGGGGGAGAGGGAAGGGTATGCCGATCCATATCGATTCATTTCTTGATATTGAGAAAACTTTAGGCTTGTGTGAGATACAGATTAATGGATGCTACATTTGGGGACATATTCGTTTTGATGTTTGGGGCGCGATAAGTACATTGGATCCGAGCGACGGCACGCGGCGCACGATTGGCGCTAGAATTCCCGATTTTTTGCGTTCTCTCTTCCATCTCTTGTGCCTAAGACGGGCGGATGTTTGCGTACTCTGCCATCCTAGACGAATAAGGAAGGAAGGAAGAAACTGTATATCGAAGCATTTATACGAGTGAATTGCTTCGAATGTTAGATTCACATGTTGTGTTGGAAATCCCAAACAATCAGGCTCATCGCAGACCGACGGAGGAAAAAGTTCAATATCTTGACTGTTTATTCTTATTTAGCGCGGTAGCAAGCCGTCTTATATCGAAGCTTCATAAACATAAAGCGCGGGCTGTAAAAAGTGAGATTCAAGAAAAATTTGAGAATGCATTCTCACGATTAGAATCAGCGTATGCTACGAAACTTGATTGGGCGCCGTACGTTGATACGATGACGAAACTTGTCTTGTCATACCCGACCATTCACTATCTTTTACACGCGCTTTTGTGCAGAATCTCCCCGAAGGTCATCGTGGAGGTTGTGCACTATTCGTGGAGTATTATGTTGATAAATCAAGTTGCCAAAGAACTAAAAATTCCAACCGTTGAACTGCAACACGGTATCATTGGTGCGGAGCATGTCGCTTACAATTATGCTTCCGGCACACATGTGCGGCAATTCCCAGACTATTTGTTCTTGTTTTCTGATTATTGGCGAGATAGTATGCGCATCCCAATTTTGCCAAATCGAGTTATTTCGGTTGGGTTTCCTTATTATGAGCAACAGGTTGCTCAATATAAACAAGAGCGCATTGCCAAGGACACCACGCGCAAGACTGTATTAATCCTTTCACAACTCACCGTTGGACAAACGATGGCGACGCTAGCAATAGACCTTGCAGATCGCCTTTCGAGTGAAGCCTTTCGTATACTTTATAAATTACATCCAGCAGAATACAATATATGGAGAAAACGTTATCCTCAATTGGAGAATAGCAGTATAATAGTGATTGATAAGCAAGAAAAGGACATTTATTCTTGTTTTGCGGAATCTGATATACAGGTCGGGGCGTACTCTACGGCAATATATGAAGGATTTGGTTTTGGGCTGGCTACCTATATCTTGCGCACAGATGCATTTGACCGTGTAGAGGATCTATGTGCAAAAGGATATGCTATCGCTTTTTCCTCTGCGGAGGAATTGGCCGTGTTGCTTAAAAACGAGACGCATGCCGCTACTGTGAATGCCAAATTTTTTTGGCAAGACAACGCGTTGACGAATATGTGGGAAGCAATACAGAAGATTATGATATAGATGACAATGGGTGTTTTGCAGGTTAATGTACCGGTTAGTGAGTGATTTCCTTTAATATGCGTATTTTGCCACTCCCGTTCAAAAGGGAGTGGACAAGCACAAAGTTTAATGATATAATGAGGATATGAAAAAGATAAAAGAAAGCGCGGACAAGAAATGCCCGGTATGCGGGAAAACAAAAAATCAAATACTGCGAGGTCACA
>JAITTS010000115.1 GCA_031286995.1 Oscillospiraceae bacterium | reverse complement strand
TTAAGAATATCATACTTTGAAAACAGCTGCTCCCAAGCTGTGTCATTAAGGCTTTTAGGCAGATCACTCATAATTTCTCACCACCAATTCATCAACTTCACCGCGCTTTGTAGCATCGGAATTGATCACCCTTTTAGCTTGTACAACGGAAATGTGATAGGCGGCGTATTGTTCTCTTATAAAATCCGTAGCAGAGTTTGAGAGCATAAATTTTAACCCTCTGGCGTTGAGCGTGTCGCAGCATTCACGAAGCCTTATTTGGTCATCGCGAGTAAAACCGGCTTTTGAATACCCCGTAAAACTGGACGTGTCCGAAACTGGGTCATAGGGCGGGTCAAGATATACAAACGTCCCTTTCGGTAAGGTAGCCAATACTTCCGCATAATCAAGAGACGACAAACGAATGGTTGCCGTGTTGAGGTACAAACTGACCGCGCGCAATGTTGGAGCATTGATAATGTTCGGGTTGCGATAGTTTCCAAACGGAGAATTGAACTCACCTGCGTTATTAACGCGAAACAAGCCGTTATAGCAAGTCTTATTTAGATATAAAATGCGAGCGGCTTTTTCTATATCCGAAAGAGATGGATATTTCTTTTTATCTCTGTCCCAGTCCCTGACAGCATAGAAAACATCAGCTTCATTCTTGAAGGCTTGTAAGGCTGTAATGAGGGCTTCAACGTTGGTTTTGATCACGTCGTAAACCCGGATTAAGTCGCTGTTTATGTCGTTGACAAAAGCGACATCCGGCTGTAAGCTGAATAGTAGAGCACCGCCGCCCACAAACGGTTCACAGTAGGTAGTTATCCGTTTGGGTAACAGCGGGGTCAGAACATCCAATAACTGGCGCTTACCACCCACCCATTTGAGAACAGGGGCGGCCAATTTATTCTTTTTCAATGCCAAAGCCCCTTTCTCAAAATTCTGCTCTTGATCATATCATGGTGCATCAACCACCGACCTTAGCGGCAGTCTTTGCACCACGATTGATTTCTGATCTCATGTCCTTGTTTTTCGCCCATGTCACGAAAACCAAATTCACTAATAGGCTTTTCCGCCCCACAGTGTGGGCACATGCGCGTAGGTTCACTTCCGTCATAGCCGCTTGATTGAATCTTTGGCGTTTTGTCGTTCTGCTTGCTCATATGATCCTCTTTAATACAGTTGGAAAACAAATGCAAACGCCTCCCCGACTAAAAACACCCGGGTCGGGTTCGCATTTGTCCCTAATGGCGGAGAGGGTGGGATTCGAACCCACGTGAGGTTTCCCTCAAACTGATTTCGAGTCAGCCCCGTTATGACCACTTCGATACCTCTCCAAGCGTCAGGCCCTATCCCTATGAAAGGGCAAACCCTATTATACGGGTGCGGATGGGGCCTGTCAACAGCGCATCCGCGCGTTAGCTGCGACCGTCACTTGCGCGGGCTTTCCGCAAAGCCGGATTCGATCAGGCGCAGCAGGGCGGCCATGGCCGCCTGTTCGTCCTCACCATCCACGCAGAGCAAAAAAGTGCCTTCGCGCGCCACACCCAGGGAGAGCACGCCCATCATGCTCTTGGCGTTGATGATTTTGGTGCCCTGCTCAATGCGGATGCGCGCGTTAAACCTGCACGCCGTCTGCACCAGCAGCACCGCCGCCTGAGATTGCAGACCTTCCGGGTTGATGATGGCGACCTCTCTGCGTATCATGGCATATCCCCCTTTTGCTTGCTTAGCGCATCCGCAATGGCCACCAGGCGGCGCAGCCGGTGATTGACGCCGGATTTGCCGACCGGCGGCTGCAGGAGAGCGCCCAGTTCCTGCAGGGATGCCTCCTGGTGCTCCAGCCGCGCCTGCGCGATCTCGCGCAGGGGCTCGGGCAACCGGGCCAGCCCCATTTGGCGGGCGATGCGCTCAATGGCCATCACCTGGCGACCGGCGGCATCAATGGTTTTGCCGAGGTTGGCGCTGTCACAGTTGACCACGCGGTTTACGTTGTTGCGGATGTCTTTGTGGATGCGGATGTTCTCTAAATCGCACTGGGCGCCATAGGCCCCCAGCAGATTGAGCAATGTTACAATGTGCTCAGCTTCTTTCAAGTATACCACAATAGCTCCTTTTCTGCGCACTTTTTTCACGTGCAGGCGAAATTTCATCAGCACGCCGCACAGCAGGGATGCGAAGCGCTCGTCGGCCAGCACAAACTCCAGGTGGTACTCCTTTTCCGGGTTGGATATGGAGCCACCGGCCATAAAAGCCCCCCGCAGAAAGGCCTTGCGGCAGCACTTTTTGGCCAGGGCCTGCTTGGGAATATTCGGACGGATAAAGAAGCGCCCCTCCGCGTCGCGGTGCAACACCCCGCAGGCGGTCAGCACCCGCATGGCCTCATCCCCGGCCAAAGAAAGCCGATAACTATTGCGCCCGCCAAGCTGTACCCGGCGGGTAGCCCGTAGCGCAGGCTGTACGCCAAAGGCGGCGCGCAAGAGCAACAGCAGCCTTCTGGCGGTGGGGGCGTGCTCGGTCTCCACATAGACGCCCATGCGCCCGCCGCCCAACAGGCTGACAGTGCCGCTGGCGCCCATTACGGCCACCAGCTCCGCCAGCATGCAGCAGGGCGCGCCGGTCTCAAGCCTGGTGATCTCATCCTTGACATCTGATGAAAAGGACATGGGCGCGCCTCCCTTCTGTAGCTGTGCCTAGTGATCCGTCTGCCAGGAGGCTTTTTCCAGCTCAATATCCCGGTGGTTCACATCCGCCTGGTACTGCCGGGCCTTGAGGTACCCGCCAAGCGCCTCGGCAATGGCTACGGAGCGGTGCGCGCCACCCGTACAGCCTACGCTGATCATCAGGCGGTGCTTGCCCTCCGCCCGGTAGTGGGGCAGCAAAAAATCCAGCATGTCGTAAGTGCGGCGCAAAAATTCCTGCGTTACGGGGTGATTGAGCACAAAGTCACGCACCGGCTCTTCCAGGCCGGTGAAGAGACGGATATCCTGCAGATAGAAGGGATTGGGCAAAAAGCGCACATCGTACACCAGGTCGCTGCTTCGGGGCAGGCCGCGCTTGAAACCGAAGGAGAGCACCTCCACGCGCAGAGCGTTGTGCGCCTCCGCCGTTTCAAGCAACAGCTTGTCCAGCACCAGCGCGGTCTGCCGTGGGCGCAGAAAGGATGTATCCACTAAGTAGGTGGATGCCTCACGCAGGGGCTCGAGCAAAGCGCGTTCCGCGGCGATGGCTTCGGTCAGTGTGATCTCTTCGCCGGCCAGGGGATGCTCGCGCCGGGTTTCCTTGTAGCGGGTGATTAGCACCTCGTCACTGGCATCCACA